>JAJNQF010000334.1 GCA_021154945.1 Sphingomonas sp. | reverse complement strand
TCCACCTCCGCCCCGTCCAGTTCGTCGACACCCCGATCGGCCACCCAGACGACAGCGTCGCGCGCATCGCCGGTGGCCTGCAGTGGTTCGCCGCGTACGAGGTGATCGAAGGCCGCACCCGCCGCACCATCCCCGTCGCCGACCTGGCAAAGCTGGGCGATCGCGCCACGCACCTCCACGCCGCCATTACCGCCCCCCGTGCCGCACTCCAGCTCGGCGAACGCACGCTCCGTTTCGACCAGCCGATCGTCGCCGGCATCCTCAACGTCACCCCCGACAGCTTCTCCGACGGCGGCAAGCATGTCGACGACCCGGCCGCTGCCGCCGCAGCCGGCATCGACATGGCCGCCGCCGGCGCGACGCTGATCGATGTCGGCGGCGAATCGACTCGCCCCGGTGCCGCAGCCGTGTGGGAAGGCGACGAGATTGCGCGGCTCGTGCCCGTCGTCGAACGCCTCGCCCGCGCCGGCGCCATCGTTTCGGTCGACACCCGCAAGGCGGCCGTCATGGAGGCGACGCTCGCTGCCGGCGCGCACATCGTCAACGACGTCGCGGCGCTCCTATGGGATGACCGCGCGCTCGATGTGGTCGCGAAGAGCGGCTGCCCGGTCGTGCTGATGCATTCGCCCGACCCCAAGAAGGGCGGGCACGGCGACGGCGGCTACGCCAACGTCCTCACCGACGTGTTCGACTGGCTCGAAACCCGCATCGCCACGGTCGTCGCGGGCGGCGTCAAGCGGTCGCGAATCATGGTCGATCCCGGCATCGGCTTCGGCAAGACGCTGGCCGAGAACCTCGTGCTGCTCAACGGCCTCGCGATCTTCCACGGGCTCGGTTGCCCGATCATGCTCGGCGCTAGCCGCAAACGCCTGATCGGAGCATTATCGAACGAAGCGCCGGTCGACCAACGTCTCGCCGGCTCGCTCGCACTGGCGCTGAAAGGCGCGGATGCGGGCGTCCAGATCCTGCGCGTCCACGACGTTGCCGAGACGGTACAGGCGGTGAAGATCTGGCGAGGCCTCCGCGATCAGTCGCTTATCGGCGGCTGATGATCGCTGCATTGCAGCGAAACGCCTCTTCGCGCATTAAACGCAACGGAAACAAGGGAGCTTTCGTTTGATCGTCACTGCAACACCGCGCTTCAGTCAGATCCTAAGCGAGGTCTGGCGCCCGCTGCTCGGGCTCTTCGTCTGGGACGTGGTCGTCACGATCACCTATTACGTCCTGCCGTTTCACGCGCCGGCCTTGCCGCTGACGCTGTTCGGTACCGCCCTCGCGCTGTTCCTCGGTTTCCGCGATAATTCGGCGTATCAGCGCTGGTGGGAAAGCCGCGGCCTGTGGGGGCTGATGATCAACGCCTCGCGCAGCCTGGCACGTATGGCGCGCAACATGTTGCCCGAGCCCGAGGGCCACGACATGAAGCGGACCATCGTCCTCCGCCAGATCGCGTATGTGAACGCTCTGCGCTGTCAGTTGCGCAAGCAGCCGGCGGCGCCTGAGGTGCTGCGCTTCCTGTCGCAGGAAGAGGCCTCGTTTGCGCTCGAGCGGACCAACATCGCCAACGGCCTGCTCGACGGCACCGGCCGCCGGATCGACATCGCACGCCGGAACGGCTGGATCGACACCATCCAGCAGACGCAGTTCGAGGCGATCCTGGTCGACATCGCCAACGCGCAGGGCGGCATGGAGCGGATCAAGAACACGCCGCTGCCCAACCAGTACCGGTTCTTCCCGAGCCTGTTCACGCGACTGTTCTGCGTCCTGCTGCCGATCGGCCTGGTCGAGACGCTGGGCTATGCGACCCCGGTCGGCTCGACGATCGCCGGCCTGATGTTCCTGGCCGTGCTGCAGATCGGCGACGATCTGGTCGATCCGTTCGCCGACACGATCCACGACGTGCCCTTGAACGCGATGTGCCGCACGATCGAGATCGACCTGCTCCAGGCGATCGGCGATCCTGCGCCCGAGCCGTTGCAGCCCGAGAAGGGCGTGCTCTGGTAGGCTGATCGATCGTCCCCCCCGGGTTAGGCCGGGGGCACGACGTCCCGGTCGAGCAGTCGATCGATCGACCAGCGTCCGCTGCCGACGATCAGCAGATACAGGCATCCGAGCAGCATGGTGAGATCCGCGCGGCTCTCATGCTGTGCGCTCCAGAAGCCGTAGCGCTTGAAGTCGGGAAGGCTGAACGGTCCAAGTTCATGTCCCAACAGGATCGGGAGTTTGGTCGTGATCAGCGCCACGATCATCGTCACGATCAGCGGGATGGCGGCAAGCCGGGTGAACAGCCCGACGATGATCAGCGCCCCGCATATTAGCTCCACCATGCCGACGAACGGCCCCGTAAATTCGGGGTAGGGGATGCCGATCTTCGCAAAGCGGCCGGCGCCCAGGATGTCGGGAAACAGTAGCTTCTGGATGCCTTCGGGAAAAAACACGACGAGGCCGACCGCCAACCGGATCAGGATCGTCGATGGACTCGCGGTACTGCGGATGATGCTCGTGAACATGCGGAGGCTATACTGCGTTCGATGACGAACGAGCAAAGCATCCTTGCCGCGCGCCGCGGCAGCATCGGCGAGGTCTTTGCCGCGTTCCTGAAGCTCGGGCTCACCTCGTTCGGAGGGCCGATCGCCCATATCGGCTATTTCCGCGAGGCCTTCGTGGTGCGCCGCCGCTGGATCGACGAAACGGGCTACGCCGATCTGGTCGCGCTCTGTCAGTTTCTGCCCGGCCCTGCTTCAAGCCAGGTCGGGTTCGCGCTGGGGCTGTTGCGCGCCGGGCCGCTGGGCGCGGTCGCCGCCTGGGTCGGGTTCACGCTCCCCTCTGCCTGTCTGATGCTGCTGTTCGCCTATGGCGCGTCGCGTTTCGACGGTCCGGTGGGTATCGCCGTCATCCACGGCCTCAATCTCGTCGCGGTTGCGGTCGTCGCGCAAGCTGTCTGGGGTATGGCGCGCACGCTTACGCCGGATGGGCCGCGCGCGGCGCTGGCGCTGACCGCGCTTGTTACGGTGACGCTGCTGGGCGGAGCATGGGGGCAGGTTGCGGCGATCGGTGTGGGCGCGATCGGCGGCATCTGGCTGTGCCGGGCCACGGCAAACGCCGCCCGTCAGCCGATCCGGTTCAAGGTTTCCCGCACGGCCGGTGTCGCCTGTCTTGCCCTGTTCGCGCTGTTGCTCGTCGGTCTGCCGCTGCTCGCTTCGACGCCGGGGTTGCAGGGACTGACCCTGTTCGATGCGTTTTATTTATCCGGCGCCTTGGTGTTCGGGGGCGGACATGTCGTGCTGCCGTTGCTGCAAGCTGCCGTGGTCGAGCCCGGCTGGACCGACGATGCCACGTTCCTCGCAGGCTATGGCGTGGCGCAAGCCGTGCCCGGGCCGCTGTTCACCTTCGCCGCCTATCTGGGCGCGGTGGTCGCCCCTGTTCCGCGCGGCATATGGGGCGCAGCGGTGGCACTCGTTGCGATCTTCTTTCCCGGACTGCTGATCCTGCTAGGTGCGCTGCCTTTCTGGGACGCGTTGCGCGCACGTCCGGCGGCGCAGGCGGCGCTTCGCGGTGTCAACGCCGCCGTCGTTGGCATCCTCGCTGCGGCACTCTACAATCCGGTCTGGGTCAGTGCGGTCGTCAGCCCGTATGATTTCGCGATCGCCGCTGCCGGTTTCGTTCTTCTGACCGTCTGGAGACTGCCGCCGATCGCCGTGGTTGCGCTTATGACGTCGCTCGCGGTTGCCCGGTCGATCTAGCGTATCCCGGCGCCTGGAAAAGGCACCGGAACCGGCGTGGTCCTGACCTCAGGCGGCGTTGTCGATCCCCAGGTCGCTGAGCTTTCGGTACAGCGTCGAGCGGCCGATGCCGAGGCGGCGGGCGACTTCGGTCATGCGGCCGCGGTAATGGCCGATCGCCAGGCGGATCACGTCGGCTTCGATCTCTTCCAGTGCGCGCAAATTGCCGTCGGGGCGGAACAGCGTGACGCCGCCGCCGCCCGCTGCCACTGTGGTCGGGCCGCGCTGGCGATTGCCGAGCGCGGCGATCTGCGGGAAATCCTCCTCGGTTAGCGCGGCGCCTTCGCACAGCACGGCGGCGCGGAAGAGCGCGTTCTGCAACTGGCGGACGTTGCCGGGCCAGTCATACTGCACCAGCAGTTTCAGCGCGGCGTCGGTGATCCCGAGCGGCCTCAGCCCCGGTTGCTCGGCGATCCGCGCGAGCAGGTGACGGGCGAGCGCGGGAATGTCGCCGGTGCGCTCGCGCAACGGGGGGATCGTCACCTGCACCGCGTTCAGCCGGTAATACAGGTCCTCGCGAAACCGCCCCGCCTCGACCTCGTCGAGCAACCGCTGGTTGGTCGCGGCGATCACCCGGACGTCGACGTCACGCGCATGCCGCGCGCCGATCGGCTGGACCTCACCGGTGTGGAGCAAATGGAGCAGCTTGGCCTGCGCCTCCAGCGGCATTTCGCCGATCTCGTCGAGAAACAGCGTGCCGCCATCGGCATCGTGGAAGCGGCCGATCTTGCGCTCGAACGCGCCGGTGAACGCGCCTTCCTCGTGCCCGAACAGTTCCGATTCGATCAGGTTGGCGGGCATCGCCGCGCAATTGACGGTGATCATCGGCTTCTTGGCGCGCGGCGAGGCGGCGTGGATCGCCTCGGCGACGACCGCCTTGCCGACCCCGCTCTCGCCCTCGACCAGCACCGCGACGCGCGCGCGTGCCGCCTTTGCCGCGATCGCCAGCGCGGCGCGGAAATCGGGGGAGGAGCCGACGATCTCGTCGAACGCGAGCAGTGCGGGAATCTTTTCGGTGAGCGGGCGCAGTTCGCCCGCGGCGGTGCCGGCTATGGCGGCCTCCAGCGCGGCGAGCACGCGGTCGGGCGCGAGCGGCTTGACCAGGAAATCGGTGGCGCCGGCGCGCATCGCGCTGACCGCGTGCGCCACTGAGCCATTGGCGGTGAGCATCAGGATCGGCAGCGCGGGGCGGCGTTCGCGCAGTTCGGCGATCAGCGTGGTCGCGTCGCCATCGGGGGCGGAGTGATCGAGCAGGATCGCGTCGAGCTGCATCCCGTCCTGCGTGCCGAGCGTGGCGATCGCCATCTCGCCATCGGTCGCGAACACCGCGCGCCAGCCGCCACGCGCAGCAAGCGCGGCGACCAGCCGGCGTTGCGCGGGCTCGTCGTCGATCAGCAATACTAGGCGCTGGCCGTTGCGCGTCATGGCGAATCCTGTCCCGTTCCGGCACGTGCAATAGCGCAATCGAGTAAAGGGCGCCTTAAATGTCTCGCTTGGCGATCCCGGATGTGCGGGTTAAGGTCGACGGCATAGAGGATGGCACTGACAGGATTGGGGCACGAACCATGGCCGGCAACGGAGATATGAAGGCGCACGTCGCGACCTATTCGAGCGTGACGGGGATGATGAAATGGGGCTCGATCGGGTGCGCGCTGGTCGTCGCGCTCGTCATCTGGCTGATCTCGTAACATCATGAAGATCGCCGTCCTGAAAGAGCAAGCGGACGGCGAGCGGCGGGTTTCCGCGACGCCGGAAACGGTGAAGAAGTTCATCGCGCTGGGCGCGGCGCTGGCAGTGGAGACGGGGGCGGGCGAGACGGCCTCGATCGCCGATGCCGCCTATGCGGAGGCGGGTGCTTCAGTTGGCGATCGTGCGGCGACGCTGGCGGGAGCGGATATCGTGCTCGGCGTGCAGGGGCCTGATCCTGAGTCGCTTGCCGGCGTCGCCCCGGGGGCGTGGATCGTGGCCAGCCTCAATCCTTTTGCAGACCGTGCCCGGATCGAGGCCTACGCCGCGGCCGGTTACGAAGCGCTGGCGATGGAGTTCATGCCGCGCATCACGCGCGCGCAGTCGATGGATATCCTGTCGTCGCAGTCGAACCTGGCGGGCTACAAGGCGGTGCTCGACGCGGCGGCCGAATATGGTCGCGCGTTTCCGATGATGATGACCGCGGCGGGCACGATTTCTGCCGCGAAGGCGTTCGTGATGGGCGTCGGCGTGGCGGGCTTGCAGGCGATCGCGACAGCGCGACGTCTCGGTGCGCAGGTGTCGGCGACCGACGTGCGCGCCGCGACCCGCGAGCAGATCCAGTCGCTCGGCGCGAAACCGATCTTCGTCGAGAACGTCGCGGGAATCGAAGGCGAGGGGACGGGCGGCTATGCCGGCGAGATGTCGCCCGAATACCAGGCCGCGCAGGCCGAGCTCGTCTCGGGGCATATCGCGAAGCAGGACATCGTCATCACCACCGCGCTGATCCCCGGACGTGCCGCCCCGCGGCTGATCTCGGCAGCGCAGGTCGCGAGCATGAAGCCGGGCTCGGTGATCGTCGATCTCGCGGTCGAGCAGGGCGGCAACGTCGAGGGTTCGGTCGCAGGCGAAGTCGTCGTCGTGAACGGCGTCAAGATCGTCGGCCACCGCAACGTGCCGTCCCGCCTCGCGGCAGACGCCAGCGCGCTGTTCTCGCGCAACCTGTTCAACTTCCTCAACGCCTTCTGGGACAAGGAGGCGGGCAAGCCCGTGCTCGACGCTGAAATCGGCGACGCGATTCGCCTGACCCAGGGCGGCAAGATCGTGAACCCAAGGCTGCTGTCTTGATAATCGATCCTCCCCTGCAAGGGGAGGTGGCGCGCCTTGGCGCGACGGAG
>JAJNQF010000329.1 GCA_021154945.1 Sphingomonas sp. | reverse complement strand
GCAACCCCTGTTCCGTGTCCTCCCCCCTCCGTCACCTTCGGTGCCACCTCCCCCTGGCGAGGGAGGATCGATGGGGCCCCCGGTCAGCCCCCGTTAACCCTCATCAGTCTTCACTCCGCGCGCGCGTTGCCGCCACCACGTCATTACGCTACGCCGTCACCACTGTACGACACGTCACTTCTCAGGTTGCAGGACCATCGATGCCCCGTCCTATTCGTGCTCCTATGCTTACCGCGACGGCGATCGTCGGCGCGCTGACGCTGATCCCGCTCGCCACCTCGGCGATGGCGGCGGTCGACACCGACACCTATCGCGAGTTCGACCAGTTCCTCGACGTCTTCAACCGCGTGAAGGCGGAATATGTCGACAAGGTCGATGACAAGACGCTGATCAAGGGCGCGATCCAGGGCATGCTCGCCAGCCTCGATCCGCACTCCAGCTATGTCGACGCGCTCGACTACGAAAACCTCCGGATCATGACGGAAGGCAATTACGGCGGTCTCGGCCTGACGGTGCAGATGGAGGACGGCGCGATCAAGGTCGTCTCCCCGCAGGAAGACTCCCCCGCCGCCCGCGCCGGCGTCAAATCCGGCGACTATATCACGCATATCGACGGCAAGCTGATCTACGGCGATTCGCTCGACGAGGCGGTCGGCAAGATGCGCGGCAAGCCCGGCAGCAAGATCACATTGGGCCTCGTCCGCCCCGGCCGCGACAAGCCGCTCGACGTGACGATGATGCGCGAGATCATCGTCCAGAAGCCGGTGAAGTGGGAAGTCCGCGGCGACGTCGGCTATATCAACATCAACACCTTCAGCGAGAACACCGGCGCCGACACCCGCGCGGCGATCATGGCGATCGACAAGTCGCTCGGCCACCGCCCGCTCGGCTATGTCGTCGACCTGCGCGAGAATGGCGGCGGGCTCCTGACCCAGGCGATCGAGGTCAGCGACGCGTTCCTCGATCACGGCGAGATCGTCTCGCAGCGCGGCCGCGAGAAGACCGATATCGAGCGCTATTACGCCAAGCCCGGCGACGACGCGCACGGACTGCCGGTCGTCGTCCTGACCGATCCCGGCACCGCCTCCGCGTCCGAGATCGTCGCCGGCGCGCTCCAGGATCATCACCGCGCGCTGATCATGGGCGAGCGCAGCTTCGGCAAGGGCTCGGTCCAGACCGTGCTTCAGCTCGGGCCCGAGACCGCGCTCCGCCTGACCACCGCGCGCTACTTCACGCCGTCCGGCCGGTCGGTGCAGGAGGGCGGGATCGAGCCCGACATCAAGGTGCCGCAGCTCACCGATCCCGACTACAAGTCGCGCCCGGTGTTCCGTGAGGCCGATCTGCGCAAGCATCTGATCAACGAAGTGAAGGCCGACAACGCGGTGCTGGAGGAGGATACCAAGACCGATCCCCGCTTCTCGCAGACGCCCGATCAGTTGAAGAAACAGGGTATCGACGACTTCCAGCTCTATTACGCGCTGAAGACCGTCGCGCGTCTCGGCGGCCCCGTGCAGGTTGCCGCCGCCACCAAGCCGCGCCCGATCAAGCCCGATCCTACCGCCCCCGACGCAACCAAGGCGCCCACCAAGTGAGCGTGCGTCGTGGGCTTGGCATGACCAAGAACGAAGAGATCGCGCGCGCCATCGCACTGTTGCTGCCGGCGTTCCTGCTGCTCGGCGCGCTCGGCTCGCAATATCTCGGCGGGCTGTATCCGTGCGAGATGTGCCACTGGCAGCGCTGGCCGCATTATTCCGCGTTGCTGATCGCCGGCGCGACGTTCTTCGTGCCCGGCCGGTCATTGCGCGCATCGCTGGTCATCATCGCCGGTCTGCTGATCGGCCTCAGCGGCTTGATCGGCGTCGCGCATGCCGGTGTCGAATATCATTGGTGGAACGGCTTCACCGCCTGCACCACCACCGTCTCGATGGCCGGTACCACCGCGGCCGAAAGGCTCGCGGCGATCATGAATGCGCCGATGGTGCGTTGTGATTCGGCGCAATGGAAACTGTTCGGCATTTCGCTCGCCGGCTTCAACGCCATCTTTTCTCTGGGGGGGGCGATCACCATATTCGCTCTCATGAGGAAGACGAGATGAGCGGCTGGAAGCCAGGAGACGCCAAACGCGCCACCGATTCGATGATCCGCGTCGATCAGGCCGGCGAATATGGTGCGATCCGCATCTATGCGGGGCAGCTTGCCGTGCTCGGCGATCGTCACCCGGCATCACGCTCGATCCACCACATGGCACAGCAGGAGGAACGCCACCGCGCGTTCTTCGACCGGATGATCGTCGAGCGCCGCGTGCGGCCCACCGTGTTGCAGCCGATCTGGAAAGTCGCCGGCTTCGCGCTCGGCGCGGTGACCGCGGCGATCAGCCCGCGGGCTGCGATGGCGTGCACCGCGGCGGTCGAGACCGAGATCGACAAGCATTACGAAGAACAGCTCGTTCAGCTTGGCGCCAGCGATCCCGAGCTATCGGCAGCCATTCTCGATTTCCAGGCCGAGGAACTCGAACACAAGGCGACCGCGATCGCGGCGGGTGCCGAGGAAACGCCGGGCTACCCGGTATTGAGCGCGGTAATCCGGCTAGGCTGTAAGGTCGCGATCGCTACCGCCAAGCGGATCTAGGCGGACGGAAACGGATCAACGGATACGGCCAAGCGATTATAACAAGCCGAACGAACGCGTGGGAGTGATGCGTATGAAGATGCTTTTTGCGGCGGCCTTGCTCGTCGCCGGCCCCGCCGTCGCACAGACCGCGCAGCCGACCCCCAATGCCAATACGGGCACTGCCAATACGGGGCCGACCCTCGCGCAGCCGCCGGCCAAGGCCCCGGCGCTGCCCGGTGCGACCGCCAAGCCCAAACCGGTCGTCGCTCCCCCGCAGGTCTCGCGCAACGCGCCGATCAACGGAGTCCTGACGCTGTTCGGCAACGAGCGCTGCCCGACCAACCAGAATGGCGAGGAAATCGTCGTCTGCGTCCGCCGCAGCGCGCAGGAGCAATACCGTGTCCCGAAAGAACTCCGCGAGTTCGTCGTGACCCCTGAGAATGCGAGCTGGGCGACCAAGGCCCAGGGCACGCTCGACGCAGGCTCGGGCGTCAACACGATCGGCAGCTGCTCCGCCGTCGGCGCTGGCGGCGCCACCGGCTGCTTCGGCCAGCGCGTGCGGGAATCCCGCCTCGAAAACAAGACCCGCGCTGCCGAAGTCCCCGTCCTCCCATAAGGCTGTCGCGAGACACCGCCCTTCCTCCCCCCTCCCTGAAAGGGAGGGGTAGGGGGTGGGTCGGTTTCCACGTGGTCGAACCCCAGTGGCCCAAATTGGCCAACCCACCCCCAACCCCTCCCTTCCAGGGAGGGGAGCAGTTTCCGATCCTCTGGCAGTGGGTTTGCGCACATCCGCTCGCGCCATCGCAGCGGTATGCGCGGTATGGCGCCGACGCCTTACCTACTCGCCCAGCGCCCAAACCCCGCCACGCGGCTGCTCGCCTGACGCCGTCAGCCCCTGCTGTCCTACAAGGATCGAGCATGACATGATGCGCGAATGCCGTCAGCAGCCACCCAGAGCCCGATAGCCGAGACTGCCACCAATCGTGCGGTGGCTGGCGGCGAGAATGCTGCGCGAGCGTCTATACTTCCTATACTTCACTCGCGCGCGCGCCTTGGCCGATTCTGGATTGGCGTTATTCCCCCGCGCCTTAGGCTGATCGCGGACGACGTCTCGATTCACAGCCCCAAGAACCTCCCGCTAGGAATACCGGCATTACCACACCCTTGCGCATCGCCTTCCTGCTGTTCCCGAGCGTCACGCAGCTCGACCTCACCGGCCCCGCGCAGGTCCTGTCGCGGCTCGGCAACGCCCGGCTCGATCTCGTGTGGAAGACGCTCGACCCGGTCCCGACCGACGCCGGTTTCTCGATCCTGCCGACCGCGACCTTCGCCGACGTGCCGCACGCCGACATCCTCTGCGTCCCCGGCGGTTTCGGCACCAACGCCGTGATCGCCGACGACGAAGCGATGGCGTGGGTCCAGGCGATCGGCGCAACCGCGACCTGGGTGACCAGCGTCTGCACCGGTTCGCTGATCCTCGGCGCGGCGGGATTGCTCGATGGCTATCGCGCCGGTTGCCATTGGGCGCAGCGCGACATGCTGACTCTGTTCAACGCGATTCCGGTCGACGCGCGCGTTGTGGTCGATCGCAACCGCGTGACGGGCGGCGGCGTTACCGCGGGAATCGACTTTGCGCTGACGCTGACCGCGATGATTCGCGGCGAAGCGCATGCCCGGGCGGTGCAGCTCGGTCTGGAATATGACCCCGCGCCGCCCTTCGACAGTGGTTCACCCGCCAGCGCCGGTCCGGAAATCGTCGCGGCGTATCAGCGCCGCATGGACGCGCTAGTCCCTACGCGCGACGACGACCTCCGCGGGCTGGCAAGGCGCCGCGGTTACCCCCGGGATACTCAAGGGTGACGCTTAAGCCCGCGCACCCGGTGCCAGATGTAGAAGGCGACCAGAGCGATCAGGACGATGCCGATCAACAGGTCTGCGCTGTGGAACGCGGCCTTGACGCGCGGATCGCTGTCCCATTTGTCGCCGAGCTTCATGCCGACCCAGGCCAACCCGAAGCACCACGGCCACGATCCGATGAAGGTGTAGAGGTGGAACGGTACCAGCTTCATCCGCGCGACGCCGGCGGGGAAGGCGATGAACGAGCGGATCACTGGCAGCAGGCGCCCGATCAGCACCGCGACCGAACCCCAGCGTGCGAAGAACCGGTCGGCCGCATCGAGCTCGCCCGGCCCGATCAGGACGAAGCGGCCCCAGCGCTCGGCCATCGGTCGACCGCCGCGCTTGCCGACCTCATAGGCGACGATCGAGCCGAGATTGCACCCGATCGCGCCGGCGGTGGCGGCGAGATACAGGTCGAACCGCCCGGTCGAAACGAGGTAGCCGGCGAACGGCATGATGATCTCGGACGGCAGCGGGATGCACGCGCTCTCGATCGCCATGAGCAGCGCGATGCCGACATAGCCACCGGACGAGATGACGCCGATCGTGAAGGTGGCCAGCACGGCCAGGATCTTTTCGAACATGGATCGGTCGATTGCGCGAACCGTGCGACGAAGGGAAGAGACATTCGGAACCGCCCGGCGAGTCGTGCGCTGGTTGCGGCATGACAAACATCACACTCAACGATGGCCGCACCATGCCCCAGCTCGGCATGGGCACGTGGCAGATTCCCGACAGCCAAGCCGCGGCGATCGTCCGCTCCGGGCTCGATATCGGCTTCCGCCTGGTCGACACCGCCGCGATCTACGAGAACGAACGCGGCGTCGGTGACGGCTACAAGGGCTCGGATGCGTTCCTGACGACCAAGCTCTGGAACGACCGACAGGGCGATGCCGAGGCGGCGATGAACGAGAGCCTCGCGCTGCTCCGTGTCGAGTCGGTCGACCTGTACCTCATGCACTGGCCGGTGCCGAAGCAAGACAAGTATGTCGACGCCTGGAACGCGATGATCGCCCTGCGCGATGCCGGAAAGGCCAAGTCGATCGGCGTATCGAACTTCCTCCCCGAGCATATCGACGCGATCGTCGCTGCGACCGGCGTGACCCCGGCAGTCAACCAGATCGAACTCCACCCCAATTTCCAGCAACGCGAGCAGCGGGCGTATCATGAGGCGCACGGCATCGTAACGCAGAGCTGGAGTCCGCTGGGGCAGGGCAAGACGCTGTTGCAGGACGAGGCCATCGTCCGCATCGCTGACAAGCACGGCCGCAGCGCCGCTCAGGTGATCCTCGCATGGCATCTGGCGAACGGCTTTTCGGTGATCCCGAAAGCGTCCGACGCCGTGCACCTGGCGGATAATTTCGCGTCGCTGGACCTGACGCTGGACGACGAAGACATCGCCGCCATCGAAGCGCTCGACGATCCGGCGGGCCGTTTGGGACCTGAGCCTAACAGCATGTGATGGGGCGTGGGGCTCTCCGACCTCCTCCGTCATCCTGACGAAAGTCAGGAATCAGGGTAACGGGCGTGGCGCTATATGGTTCTGGATCCTGACTTTCGTCAGGATGACGGAGAGGATTGCTCGTTCGGTAATCAGGCAATCCGGCCGCCGACAGTCCGCAGGTCCTCGACGAACCGCGCATATTCCTCGGCCGCCTGCGCCGCATCCGGCAGCCGCAGCAGATAGCTCGGATGCACCGTGATCCAGGCCTCGCCGCCATCCGGCAACTGCAACGCACGACCACGCTCGCGTCCGATCGTCATCACCTTGCCGAACAACGATCGCGCCGCCGTCGCCCCCAGCGCCACCGTCACCTTCGGCTTGATCAGCATCTGCTCCTGCTCGATCCACCAGCGACACGCATCGATCTCGCCCGCGCCCGGCTTGGCATGGATACGCCGCTTGCCGCGCTGCTCGAACTTGAAATGCTTGACCGCGTTGGTCACGTAGGCACGCGAGCGATCGACGCCGGCTTCGGCCATCGCCTTGTCGAACATCTGGCCCGCGGGCCCGACGAACGGTCGCCCGGCAAGATCCTCCTGGTCGCCCGGTTGCTCGCCGACGAACATCAGCGGCGCATCGACCGGACCTTCGCCGAACACGGTCTGGGTCGCAGGCTTGTAGAGCGGACACCGCGTGCACCCCGTCGCCTCATCACGCAAAGCCTCCCACGCGATCAGGCTATTGCCACCGACCGTGTCCCGCGCCTTCTGGATCATCCCGCTCTCCCGCGCCTGCGCCGCCGCCAGTAGACCCGGCACCAGCGCGGTTTCGGGCATGTTCTTCCAGTATTTCTTCGGCATTTCCTTCAGCATCGCGCCGATTTTCACGCGCGCCGGATTAAAGATGCTGGCGTAGTACGTCTTCCACACCTCCTCGGTCGGGTCGCCGTCGGGCGCGTCCGCCTTGCTCGCGCCGGGGCCTTCGCTCAGCGCCTTGCCGTCCCAGTGAATCGAGACTTCGGGCGTGAGGATCGACCAGCGCATGCTGGCGAAACGGTTCACGAAGAACGCGGCGTTGGCGCGGACGATGTGATGATCGGGCTCGAACCACGCGACGAACCGCGTGCCGTCTTCTTCCTCGACCTCGCGGAAGCGGAGGAACGCGCGCATCTTGTGGATGTCGCGGCGAACGTCCTTGGCGATCCGGTCGAGCCGGCGGACTAGCGGATCGGCGCGGTCCTCGATCAGTTTCGGCTCGCGGCGAAGGCGGGCGAGGAGCGTGTAGAGCAGTGCGAACCGCTCGGGATCGCTGCCAAGGATCGCGCTACGGGCGAGATCGAGGAACGCGCGCGGCACGGAGAAGGCGCCGGGGGCGGGAGCCGGGGCTGGTTCGGCGACGGTCGCGAACAGGTCCGCC
>JAJNQF010000307.1 GCA_021154945.1 Sphingomonas sp. | reverse complement strand
GACTATTACCTGATGGCCGACCGCGACACCAACCTCCAGTCGCGGACGTACTCGACGCCGGGGATCGGCGGCGGGTTCGGTTATGGCGGCTTTGGTGGCTATTGGGGTCCGTCGTGGCGCTATCGCGGCCGCGGCTTCGGCTGGCGGAGCTGGGATCCCTATATCGGTGGCGGCTTCGGTGGCTTTGGCGGCGGCGGTTTCGGCGGCCCATGGGGCAACGACTTCGACGTCCGTACGATCGACCGCTACGAAGCAACCGCCGAGATCGTGATGCGCAAGGGCCCGATCCCGCGCGACAATATCCGCGCATTCGATGCACGTAAGGTGGTCGACAGCATCGGACCGAGTGTCGTTTTGCCGAAGTAAGCTGCGGCTTTCGTTACGGTAAAAGGCTGGGCTACCCCAGGGTAGTCCGGCCTTTTTCGTGGCGCTGCTCCCTCTCCCCTTGGGGGAGAGGGTTGGGGCGAGGGGTAGTTGGGAAGGGCAGCGCTTGCGGCGCCCCTCACTCAACCCTCTCCCCAGAGGGGAGAGGGCTTAAGAAGCGGCCTTCGCCAACCCCTTCGACAACTGCAGCGCCCCATGCAGCCGCGCCTTCGGATCGCCCCAGGCGCGTTGCAGCACCAGCTTGCTGTCCGGCCGCAACCGCGCGACGCCGTTCAGGCGCTCGACATACGCCAACAGCTTGTCGATGTTCGGCGGCTTGTCGTCGTGGAACGAGACGAGCACGCCCTTCGGCCCGACGTCGATCTTCGACACGCAGGCGCGCTTTGCGTTCAGCTTAATCTCGATGACCTTGATCAAATTCTCGGTCGCATCCGGCAGCGGGCCGAAACGGTCGATCATCTCGGCGGCGAACGCCTCGATCTCCTGGCCCTCGTCGAGATCGTTGAGACGACGATACAGCCCCATCCGCAGGTCGAGATCGGGCACGTAATCCTCGGGAATGAGGATCGGCGCATCCACCGTGATCTGCGGCGAGAAGTCGCGCGGCCGTGACGAAGTCATGCCGCCGGCCTTGGCGTCCATGATCGCCTCCTCCAGCATCTCCTGGTAGAGTTCGAAACCGACCTCCTTGATGTGCCCTGTCTGCTCGTCGCCGAGCATGTTGCCCGCGCCGCGGATATCGAGATCGTGGCTCGCGAGCTGGAACCCGGCGCCGAGCGAATCGAGATCGGACAGCACCTTCAGGCGCTTCTCGGCCGTCACCGTCATCTGTCGTTCGGGTGGCGTCACGAGATACGCGTACGCGCGCGTCTTCGAGCGGCCTACGCGCCCGCGCAGCTGATACAGCTGAGCAAGACCGAAACGGTCGGCGCGGTGGACGATCATCGTGTTGGCGGACGCGATGTCGATCCCGCTCTCGATGATGGTGGTCGAGACCAGCACCTCGAACTTCTTGTCGTAGAACGCCGACATGCGCTCCTCGACCTCGGTCGGCGACATCTGGCCGTGCGCGACGACGAAGCGGATCTCGGGCACCTGTTCGCGCAGGAAATCCTCGATCTCGGGCAGATCTGCCACGCGTGGGGTGACGACGAAGCTCTGCCCGCCGCGGTAATGCTCGCGCAGCAACGCCTCGCGGAGCACGACCGGATCGAACGGCATGATGTAGGTCCGCACCGCGAGGCGATCGACCGGCGGGGTCTGGATCACCGACAACTCGCGGATGCCCGACATCGCCATCTGCAGCGTGCGCGGGATGGGCGTCGCGGTCAGCGTCAGCATGTGGACGTCAGCCCGCAGCGCCTTCAGCCGCTCCTTGTGCGTCACGCCGAACCGCTGTTCCTCGTCGACCACCACGAGGCCCAGTCGCTTGAAGTCGATGTTCTTCGCCAGCAGCGCGTGGGTGCCGATGACGACGTCGATCGTGCCGTTCGCAAGACCCTCCTTGGTCGCCTTCGCCTCGCTCGCGGTGACGAGGCGCGACAGGCGGCCCATGTTCATCGGGAAGCCTTCGAAGCGGGCGACGAAGTTGTTGTAGTGCTGGCGCGCGAGCAATGTCGTCGGGCATACGATCGCGACTTGCTTGCCGCCCATCGCAGCGACGAACGCCGCGCGCAACGCGACCTCGGTCTTGCCGAAGCCGACGTCGCCGACCACGAGCCGGTCCATCGGTTTGCCCGCGGCGAGATCGCCGAGCACGTCCTCGATCGCGCGGTCCTGGTCCTCGGTTTCCTCGTACGGAAAGCGGTCGACGAAGCTCGGATAGCCGCTCGAATCGGGTTCGAGCACGTCGCCCGGATGCAGCGCGCGTTCGGCGGCGGTCGCGATGAGTTCGCCGGCGATCTCGCGGATCCGCTCCTTCATCTTCGACTTGCGACGCTGCCAGCCTTCGCCGCCGAGACGGTCGAGCGTCGCGCCTTCCTCGGACGAGCCGTAGCGCGAGAGGACGTCGATATTCTCGACCGGCACGTACAGCTTGTCGCCGCCGGCATAGCTCAGCGCGACGCAATCATGCGGGCTCTGGCCGACGGGGATCGAGGTCAGGCCCTCGTACCGCCCGATGCCGTGCTCGGTGTGGACGACGAGATCGCCCGGCGTCAGCGTGGCCAGTTCGGCGAGGAACGCGTCGGCGGATTTCTTGCGCTTCTTGCGGTGGAC
>JAJNQF010000253.1 GCA_021154945.1 Sphingomonas sp. | reverse complement strand
AGTGATGGTGCCGATGCGCGACGGGGCGAAGCTGCAGACCGTCATCATGCGACCGCGCGGGATGACCGGGCCGCTGCCGATCCTGCTCCAGCGGACCCCCTACGGCGTGCCGGACGCGCCGTTTCCCAACGCCAGCCGGTTCGGTCCGCTGATGAAGGACGGCTACATCTTCGTCTTCCAGTCGATGCGCGGGCGGTTCAAGTCGGACGGCGTCTTCACGCTGTCGACCGCAGTGCAGGCCAAGGGCAACGGTGCCGGCGATCCGAAAGCGGTCGACGAGGCCACGGACGCCTACGACACCGTCGGATGGCTGGTGAAGAACGTCCCCGCCAACACCGGCAAGGTCGGCATGTGGGGCGTTTCCTACCCCGGTTTCGCCGCGGCCGTCGCGCTGGCGAACCCGCATCCCGCGCTGAAGGCGGTCTCCCCGCAGGCGGCATGGATCGATTACTGGCAGTCGGACGACCTCCACCGCAACGGCGCGCTGCGGCTGAGCTATGCGACCGACTGGGTGTCGTCGCTGCAACTCGACAAGACGAAGAATTCCGACTTTGCCTATCCGAGCGATACGTACGACTATTTTCTGAAGGCGGGGTCGGCGGAGGCGATCGACCGAAACGTCTTCAAGGGCCGCGTGCCGATGTTCACGTCGCTGCTCGATCATCCGAACCACGATGGCTTCTACACCGCGCAGCGTTGGACGGACTCGCTCGGCAAGACGACCGTGCCGACGTTGAACGTCGCCGGGTTCTGGGATCAGGAGGATCCGTGGGGTTCATGGCAGATCTACGCGAAGCAGAAGCGCAACGATCCGGACAATCTCGCGCAGATGGTGGCTGGGCCGTGGCGGCATGGCGGGTGGCAGGGTACGGCGGATCACCTCGGCCCGATCCCGCTCGGCACCGCCAGCGGTACGCAGTTCCAGGAACAGATCCAGGCGCCGTTCTTCGCCTATTGGCTGCACGGCAAGGGTCCGCGGCCGGACTTTGCGGCGAAGATGTTCCAGTCGGGTTCGAACGTCTGGAAGACCTATGCGGCCTGGCCCCCGACGGGCGCGAAGGCGACGAACCTGTACCTGCACACGGACGGCAGCCTGTCGTTCACCGCGCCGGCCGCGGGCGAGGGGTGTCGCGATTACGTGTCCGATCCGGCGAACCCGGTGCCGTTTCGTAAGCGGCCGATGTCGGCGACCTATGCCAGCCCGGATTGGTCGTGGTGGGAGGCGGACGACCAGCGCTTCGTCGACCACCGGCCCGATGTGCTGGGGTATGTGTCGGAACCGCTGACCGCGGACCTGACCGTGACGGGGGCGTTGTCGGCGACGTTGCAGGCGTCGACCAGCGGCACGGACAGCGATTTCGTGGTGAAGCTGATCGACGTGCTGCCCGACGATACCGAAGCGTTCGACGGCCGCACGGCGCAACCGGGCGATTATGCGAAGACGCTGAACGGCTATCAGTTGCCGATCGCGATGGAGGTGCGGCGGGGGCGGTTCCTGGCGAGCGACACGGCGCCGCAGCCGTTGGTTCCGGGGAAGGTCGTGGCTTGGGACGTGCCGCTGCGCGACCACGACCATGTGTTCAAGGCGGGGCACCGGATCATGGTGCAAATCCAGTCGACGTGGTTCCCGATGATCGACCGCAACCCGCAATCGTTCGTGCCGAACATCGCGCGGGCGAAGCCGGCGGACTATGTGAAAGCGACGCAGAAGGTTTGTGCGGGGTCGCGGATCACGTTGCCGGTAATGCGGTAGGGTTTGGACGGCCGAGCGGCATGTACGCACCACCCCGGCGAAGGCCGGGGTCCAATTGGGAAACGTTGCTGACGAGAGACAGCGCGTCGTTACTGCAACCTCACCAATTGGGCCCCGGCCTCCGCCGGGGTGGTGCGTCTGTCTTCCTTCAGTTTTTCATCCGCCAGCCGGTCTTGAAGATCCACGCGATCACCAACAGGCACACCGCCAGGAAGCCGGCCGTTACCGCGAGGCTCACCCCGACCGCGACGTCACCCTGCCCGAAGAAGCTCCAGCGGAAGCCGCTCACCAGGTACACGACCGGGTTGAACAGGCTGAACGTCCGCCAAGGCTGGGGCAGCATGTCGATCGAGTAGAACGCGCCGCCGAGGAAAGTCAGCGGGGTAATCAGAAGCGCGGGGACGAAGTTCAGTTGCTCGAACCCATTGGCCCAGACGCCGATGATGAACCCGAACAGGCTGAACGCCACTGCGGTCAGGATCAGGAACGCGAGCATCGCGAACGGATGCTCGATGCGCAGCGGCACGAAGAACGACGCCGTCACCAGGATGATCAACCCGAGGATCACCGACTTGGTGGTCGCCGCGCCGACGTAACCAATCACCATCTCCATCGCCGAGACAGGGGCCGACAGCAGCTCGTAGATCGTGCCCGTGAACTTCGGGAAGTAGATGCCGATCGAGGCGTTCGAGATGCTCTGCGTGAGCAACGACAGCATGATCAGGCCGGGAACGATGAAGCTGCCGTAATCGACGCCACCGACATTCTGCATGCGACTGCCGATCGCACCGCCGAAGACGATGAAATACAGCGAGGTCGTGAGGACCGGCGTGACGAGGCTCTGCCACAAGGTGCGCAGCGCACGCGCCATTTCGAAGCGGTAGATCGCCCAGATGCCATGGGTGTTCATGCGCGTTCCCCCACCAGGTCGACAAAGATGTCTTCGAGGCTCGATTTGCTGGTTTCGAGGTCCTTGAAACCGATGCCGAGTTCGGCAAGTTTCCGCAGCAACGACGGGATGCCGGTATGGTCGGCCTGTGCGTCGAACACGTAGCGCAGGCGCTTGCCGTCGTCCTCCAGCGACAGGTCCCACTCCGCGAGGTCGGCGGGGATCGTCGTCATCGGGTCCTGGAGCGCGATGTCGAGTTCGCGCTTGCCGAGCTTCTTCATCAGCGACGCCTTGTCGTCGACCAGCAGCAGCTTGCCCTTGTTGATGACGCCGACGCGGTCGGCCATTTCCTCGGCTTCCTCGATGTAATGCGTCGTGAGGATGATCGTGGTGCCGCCCTCGCGCAGGCGGTGGACGAGCTTCCACATGTCGCGGCGCAATGCGACGTCGACGCCCGCGGTGGGCTCGTCGAGGAACAGGATTTCGGGTTCGTGGGCGAGTGCCTTCGCGATCAGCACGCGGCGCTTCATGCCGCCCGACAGTTCGCGGATCTTCGCGTCGCGCTTGTCCCAGAGCGAGAGGTCGCGGAGCACCTGTTCGATGTAATCGCTATGCCCCGAGCGGCCGAACAGGCGGCGGCTGAAGGTGACGGTGGCGAGCACCGTCTCGAACATGTCGACGTTGAGTTCCTGCGGCACGAGGCCGATGCGGCTGCGCGCCTGCTTATAGTCCTTGATCGCGTCGTAGCCGGCAACCTTGATCGTGCCGGCGGACGGCGTGACGATGCCGCAGATGATGCTGATGAGCGTCGTCTTGCCCGCGCCATTGGGGCCGAGGAGCGCGAAGATCTCGCCCTTTTGGATATCGAGGTCGACGGGGTGGAGGGCGGTGGTGCCGCTCTTGTAGGTCTTGGTGACGCCCGCGATGGACAGGATCGGTTCGGTCATTGGCACCCCTTTTTCGTGAGGGGAAGATGGGGGTGGTGCGCTCCTATTGATAGGGGGCAGGCCAGCCAAATCCCGTCATCCTGGGCTCGACTCAGGATCCAGAGCCATGCGCGTTGCGGTTGTAGCTCTGGGTCCTGACTTTCGTCAGGATGACGGGAGTGGGTGGGGTCAGCCGGCCCGCGCCGCCGCGACAGCTTTTTGTAGGTCCTCCAGCGGCAGCGCGCCGGACAGGACGCGGTCGCCTATCACCCAACTCGGCGTACCGGTCATGCCGAGCTTGGCGGCGGTTTCCATGTTCTTGGCGATTTCCGCGTCGGCGGTCTTGGTGAAGCTCGCCTGCGTGGTGTCGACCCCTGCCTTGCTCGCCGCCGCGGCGATCGAGGCATCGCTGACCGGGCCACCGGCGTAGAGCGCGTCGTGGAAGGTGGCGAACTTGCCCTGCTGCGCGGCGGCGAGACTCGCTCGCGCGGCGATCCGGCTTTCCGCGCTGAGAATGGGGAGTTCGCGGAAGACGACGCGGACTTTCGGGTCGGCGGCGATCAGCTTGGCGATCATCGGCAGGCTCGCGCGGCAATAGCCGCAGTTGTAATCGAAATACTCGACGAGCGTGACGTCGCCCTTGGGGTTGCCGGCCCAGGCGCTGCCGAACGGCGTGACGATCGCGTCGCGGTTCGCGGTGACGGTCTTGCCCGACTCGCGGTCGCGCAGTTTGTCCATCGCCTCGGGGAGGATCTCGGGGTGTGCGAGGACGTAATCGTGGACGATCGATTCGACCTGCGCCCGCTCGACTCCGCCGCCCTGGCGATCATAGCCCCAGACCGCGAGGCCCCCGAGGGTGGCGCCGATCAAAGCGACGGCCGGGAATGTAAATTTGCTCATTTGCGCCGCTTATACTGCTTGGGATTGTCGTCCATCTCGTTCTGCGCGGCCATCGCGATATCCTGTGCGCGGATCCAGTCGGTCGTGTTCGCCGGGATGTTCGCCAGCGCATATTGCGCGCTCGCCGACGCGGTGCGCATGTCGCCGCCCATGCTCGCGCGCTCCGCCGTCGCGAGGGCGGCGCGCGCAGTATCCCCGGTCAGTTCGTAGACCGTGCCGAGCTGCATCCAGGCGAACGGGTTCTGGTCGTCGCGGCCGACCGCGGTGCGCAACACCTTGGTCGCCTCGGGATAGTTCGCCTTGTTCTCGGTCGCGATCAGCGCATGGCCGAAGGTGGTGGCGATCAACGGATTGTTGTTCGAGCCTTCCGTCGCTTCGCGCAACGGGACCAGCGACTCGGTGGGCTTGCCGGCTTCGAGCAGGATCTGCCCCTTGATCTCGAGAAAATACGGGTCGGTCGGCTCGGCCTTCACCAGCGCGTTGGCCTCGGCGTCGGCTTTGTCGGGGTAGCCGGCCTTGTGATACGCATAGGCGCGGGCGTAATGCGCGTAGATCGACTGGTCGCTGGGCGGGTAGGCCTGCAACGTCTGGTCGGCGGGCATGACGTAGCCCGCGAGCTTGGCCTTCACGCGGCGGAAGCGTTCCTCCAGCGCGGCGTCGGGCTTGTTGCCCCAGGCGGGGGAGGCTTGCAGGTCGGCGGTGAGCGTCGCGACGCGCTCGCCCGAGAGCGGGTGCGACTGCATGAACGGATCGATGTTGGCGGTGCCGAAGCGATATTCCTGCTGCTGCAATTTCTTGAAGAAGCTGAGCATGCCGCGGCCGGAGATGTTGGATTGGCGGAGGAATTTCGCCGCGGTCGCGTCGGCGGTGGATTCCTGGACGCGGCTGAACGAGAGGTAGCTGCCCATCGCCGCCTGCTGGCCTGCCGCCATGATGCCCGCGCCAGCTTCGCCGGAACCAGCCGCCATCGCGGCTAGGCCGAGGACCATGGAAAGCAGGTACATGCCCATTGCGGGCTTGGTGCCGCGGTCGGCGAGGACGACATGGCCGTCGGCGATGTGGCCGAGTTCGTGCGCGATGACGCCCTGGACTTCGTTGGCGTTGTCGGCGGCCTGGATCAGGCCTGAGTGGACGTAGACGGTCTGCCCGCCGGCGACGAACGCGTTGATCGATTCGTCGTTGATGAGGACGACCTTCACGTCGCGGGTGGAGAGCCCGGCCGCCTTGATGAGCGGGTTGGACATCTCCGCGAACATCGTTTCGGTTTCGGCGTCGCGGAGGATCGACTGGGCCTGGAGGGGCGTCATCCAGAGGAGGAGGGCGGTGGCTGCGGCGGCTACGAAGCGC
>JAJNQF010000243.1 GCA_021154945.1 Sphingomonas sp. | reverse complement strand
GACCGGCCCCCTGCCGGCCGGAGCGAAGCCGGTGCGGCCACGCTGTTCGTCGCGCTGCGATCGACGTCGCCCGAGAAGAACGCGCCAGACCGCCCATAGTGCGAGCCGATCGGGGCTTCATGCCGAATCGTGTTTCTGCTATGTTCCGAGCCTATGGAGTTGGTCGTGATGTTGCTCGGTCTGATCCTGTCCGCCACCGGCATCGTCCTCTTCGCCTGGGCGATGTTCCGGCTCGCCGTCTTCGCACTCCCGGTCGGGCTCGGTGCGGCCGCATTTCTGTGGGCGGGGGGTGGCGAACTGGGGCCGTTGCTCGGTCTGCTTCTCGGCCTCGTCGTCGGCGTCGCGGTCTTGCTGATCGGACGCATGCTCATCGCGTCGCGGTTGCCCGTTCCGCTTCGCGGAGCGATCGCGCTTCTCTTCGCCGTGCCCGCCGGGATCGCCGGCGGCAGTGTCGTCTCCAGCCTGATGCAGCTCGGCGGTGCGGGGCCGACCGCGACCGGCATCGCCGCGGCGGTCGGCGCGATCATCATCGCCGGTGCCGCCATGATGAGCCTGTTGCCCGCGATGACCGCTTGCACCGGTTCGAACGGATCCCCGCTGCACGGTTGATCTGTTGGGGCCAGTGGGCCGAGTGCTCGCTCCTCGTGTCACCGCGCGCATGGCGACCACGACGAGAGTGCTTCAAGACGGCAGGGTCTGACCTGACGCATCCGGGTTTTCAGGCGCCTCGCGCCTGCGGCGCGACCGCCGCTCTATTCCGCTAGGCTCACATCCGTTCGCCAAGCTCCACCGGGCCACGCTTCGCGCGTCCCGGCCAAAGGTGACGATCGGACTGGCGGGATGCCGGAGCCTTGCTCCGGCCTGTCGTCGCCGCGCCTGACCGGCGCGGCGGCATTTTTCGTTGGGCCTTCCCCTCGTCGCGCGGGTGGGCGGCGCTCCCTTCTGGGCCCGGCCCGGCGTCCCGCAAGCCGGCCTTCGACTGCGCTCGGGTCCGGCTCCTCCATTGCATTTCGGCCCTGCGGGTGCGGACCGCCTCCTGGCCGCGCCCGGCAGGTCGCAATTCGCCGCCCACCCCCGCTCCGGGGGAGGCCCTGGGGTTTTTGGGGCGGCATTGGAGGATAGCCATGCACCAGACCGGCAGCCAACGCGCGCGCGCAGAGGGCAGCAAACGCCAGCCCCCGGCGGAGCGCGCCAATCTTTACGACGAGGTGACGGGCCGCATTGTTTCCGAACTTGAGGCGGGCCGCTTCCCTTGGGTCCAGCCTTGGGGCCGCCCCAATGGTCAAGGCTTCTCCGCCGCCCCCGGCCTCCCGCGCAACGGGCTCACCAGCCGCAATTACAGCGGCGTCAATGTCCTGATCCTGTGGGGAGCAGTGATCGAGAACGGCTATCCGTCGCAATCGTGGCTGACCTTCCGCCAAGCCTTGGAGGCGGGCGGCAATGTCAGGAAAGGCGAGCGCGGGACAAGGGTTGTCTATGCCGACCGCTTCACCCCCGAAGCCGAGAAGGAACGCGCGCGCCAGACCGGCGGCGAAGCCCGCGCGGTGCCGTTCCTCAAACGCTTCACCGTGTTCAACGTCGCACAGTGCGAAGGCTTGCGCCCCGGCCTTGCCACCGACCCCGCACCGCTTCCCGAACGCCAAGTCGTGCCGATCGCCGAAGCGGTCATTGCGGCATCGGGCGTCGATTTCCGCATCGGTGGGGACAAGGCCTACTATGTCCCGAGCGCCGACTATGTGCAGGTGCCCCCGCAACCGGCCTTCCACGAACAGATCAATTTCTACCGGACGGCGCTGCACGAACTCTGTCATGCCAGCGGCCACCCGTCGCGCCTCAATCGCAATCTGCGCAATGCGTTCGGCAGCAAGGACTATGCGCGCGAAGAATTGATCGCCGAGATGGGATCGGCCTTCCTTTGCGCCGCGCTCGGCATCGTGCCGACCGTTCGTCACGCCGATTATCTGGCATCATGGCTCGACGTGCTGCGCGAGGACAATCGCGCGATCTTTCGCGCGGCCAGTCAGGCGAGCAAGGCCGCCGATTGGCTGCTTGCCCGCTACGCCGAGACGCAGGACGAAGGGAGGGAAGCGGCATGATTACGCTCCCCCATGCGATCCTTTCGGCGCTGCGCGCGAATGCGCGCGCCAGCCGCCTCCACGAGCAGCGCGACGAACGGTTCGACCCGTTCCCGGTGGTCAAATTCTTCAATCCGGTCGGCGCGGCGACGTGGATCGCCACCGAGCTTTACGACGATGGAGACACGCTGTTCGGCCTCGCCGACTTGGGGTTCGGATGCCCGGAAATGGGCGTGTTCTCGCTTACCGAGATTGCGGGCGTCCGCTTGCCCTTCGGCCTGTTCATCGAGCGCGACGAGCATTTCGAGCCGCTGGCCCCGCTTTCGCTATGGTCCGATACCGCGCGGCGCATGGGTGCAATCGTTCTGGCCGAAGCCGAACTTCGCCGCATCACCGATAGCCGGAACGGCAACGAGCTTCCGCCGCCTCTTGATGATCGAGGGGCCGGATGACGCGCGGCGCGTTTCGCCGCATTGAGTGCCGGTCCCGCCCATCCAGCAAGACAAACGGGACCGGCGCTCCAGAAGGAGCAGACCAATGAAACTCGACTTTATCGACCATAGCAAGCTGGTTCCGTCCAAGGTGAACATGCGGCACGGACCCAAGCCCCCGGACGTGGGCGACATTCTGCCCTCGATCCGCAAGCGCGGTGTCATCGTGCCGCTGATCGTGCGCCCGCAGGCGGGCAACGATAATGGCGTCCACGAAATCGTCGCCGGGCGGCGGCGCTGGACGGCGAACGCCATCGCGCTTGTCGAGGGCATCGACCACGGCCCGCTTCCCGTCGCCATCCTCGACGCCGGGGACGACGCCGACGCCATCGAGGCATCGCTTCTCGAGAACACCCGGCTCGATCCCGACGAGGTGACGCGATGGGAAACCTTCGCACGGCTGGTCAAGGAGGGCCGCGACATTGCGGATATCTCCGCGACGTTCGGCATTCCCGAGCTTGGCGTGAAGCGTATCCTAGCGCTCGGCAACCTGCTTCCGCGCATCCGCGATCTTTACCGCAAGGAGAAGATCAACGCGGCGACCGTCCGGCATCTGACGCTGGCGAGCAAGCAGCAGCAGAAGGCATGGCTGGCGCTCTACGACGATGACGACGCCTATTGCCCGACCGGCCAGCAATTGAAGGCATGGCTGTTCGGCGGGCAGTCGATCAAGGTCGAACATGCCCTGTTCGACGTCGATGCGAGCGGCCTTGCGATCGTCGCCGATCTGTTCGGCGAAGACCGCTATTTTGCAGATGCCGACGCGTTCTGGACCGCGCAGAACGCCGTAATCGACGCGCGCAAGGAGGACTATCTGGATGCCGGATGGTTCGACGTGGTGATCGTCCCGCCCGGCGAATATTTCTACCGCTATGAGTTCGCCAAGGCACCCAAGCGCAAGGGCGGGCGCGTGTATATAGATGTGCGCGAAAGCGGCGAGGTCGAGGTCCACGAAGGCTATGTGACGAGCAAGGAGGCCAAGCGGCTCGAACGCGGCGAGGCAATCGAAACCGGCCCCAAAGTGCCGCGCCCCGAAGTGACGAGCACGATGCAGACCTATATCAACCTGCACCGTCATGCCGCTGTCCGCGCCTCGCTGACCCGTCATCCCAAGGTCGCGCTGCGCTTGATGGTCGCCCATGTCATCGTCGGGTCGCCACTGTGGACGGTCAAGCCCGAGCCGCAGACCGCGCGCAACGACGATGTGCGCGAAAGCGTCGAAACTTGCCGCGCGGAAACCGACTTCGACGCGAAGCGCCGCGCCGTATTGGACCTTCTCGGCTTCTCGCCCGAGGAACCGACCGTCACAGGCGGCAACGGCGACGACTTCGGACTGGTCGGCGTGTTCCTGCGCTTGCTCGACGTGCCCGACCGCGCCGTAATGGACGTGATCGTCATCGTCATGGGCGAAACGCTCGCCAGCGGCAGCGCCGCCATCGAGGCGGTCGGCGGCGAGATCGGCGTCGAT
>JAJNQF010000240.1 GCA_021154945.1 Sphingomonas sp. | reverse complement strand
GGGTCTTCCTTACCGCCCGGAAACCAGGCCTCGACCTGGTTGTTCCACAGCTTGTCGATCTGCGTACGATCGTTCATCTGCGAGACCGTGCCGGCCATGCACGCAAAGAAATCATGCCCCTTGCCGACGAACTGCGCCATCGCCGCGCCGCCCTTGGCTATGCGGTTGTCACGACCGGCGAAGAAGAACAGCGTGTTGGGCTGATCGTCGTCGATCTGCGCGGTCATCGGTTCGGAATGCTGGCCATCATGCAGGCCGATCATGACGAACGGGCTGGCCTTCAGCTTGTCGATGAACTTCGCTGCGACTTCCTGTGGGGTATCCTTGTCGGCCATCGTCATTCTCCTATGGGCTTGGATTGCCACTGAGAACGGGCGGGGCGGAGGTTGGTTGCGCGAGTGCATACGATGTCGCTTGGTGAAAGCGCGAGTTGCACGTCATGGTGCTGACGGCAGCAGTTCAGCTGTCGACCAGAAAGGATCGAGAATGTCTCTCACCGATCTGTGTCTGATACTAGGCGTGCTCTTTGCCTTCGCGACCTTGGTCGTGAAGATCATCGAAGTTGCACGTCGAGGATAAGCACACGGGCGGGGTTTGGCCTGCAAGCCAAGCCCCAAACGTATTAGAGCCCCGACCGCTGCAACGGTCGAGGCTCCCAGAAAGGCGAGAATGTCCTTCGCCGATCTCTAAATATCCCTTCGGCGGATACCTTGCAAGGTCACAGGACCTCGAACAACCCGGCTGCACCCATGCCGCCGCCGACGCACATCGTCACCACGACATACTTGGCGCCGCGACGCTTTCCTTCGATCAGCGCGTGGCCGGTCGCGCGGGCGCCGGTCATGCCGTAGGGATGGCCGATCGAGATGGCGCCGCCGCTGACGTTGAGCCGCTCGTCGGGAATGCCGAGCGTGTCGCGGCAGTACAGGACCTGCACCGCGAACGCCTCGTTCAGTTCCCACAGGCCGATATCGTCCATCTTCAGGCCGAAGCGCTTTAGCAGCTTGGGGATCGCTACCACAGGCCCGATGCCCATCTCGTCGGGCTCGGTGCCGCCGACCGCCATGCCGACATAGCGACCGAGCGGCTGGAGACCACGCTGCGAGGCGATCTTCTCCTCCATCAGTACCGATGACGACGAGCCGTCGGAGAGCTGCGAGGCGTTGCCGGCGGTGATCGTGAAGTCGGGGCCCATCACGGGTTTCAGCGACTGGAGACCTTCCAGCGTGGTGTCGGCCCGGTTGCCCTCGTCCTTGGTGATGGTCACGTCCTTGTACGTGACCTCCTTCGTCTCCTTGTTGACGATGGCCATGTTGGCGTCGACGGGGATGATCTCCGCGTCGAAATAGCCTGCGGCCTGCGCGGCGGCGGTGCGCTGCTGCGACTGAAGCGCGTAGGCGTCCATCGCGTCGCGGCTGATGCCGTAGCGCTTGGCGACGACCTCGGCGGTCTGCAGCATCGGCATGTAGACGTCCTTGTGCATCGCGATCAGCTGGGGATCGGGGGCGACGCGCATCTGCGGGGTCTGGACGAGGCTGATGCTCTCGACACCGCCGCCGATCGTGATGTCCATATTGTCGGTGATGATCTGCTTGGTGGCGGTGGCGATGGCCATCAGGCCCGACGCGCACTGGCGGTCGACCGACATGCCCGAGACGGTGACCGGGAGCCCGGCGCGCAGCAAGGACGTGCGGGCGATGTTGCCGGCCTGGTGGCCCTGCTGGAGCGCGCAACCGAAGACGACGTCGTCGACTTCGGCGCCGTCGATGCCGGCACGCTCGACCGCGGCCTTGATCGAATGCGACGCCAATGTCGGCGCCGGGGTGTTGTTGAAGCCGCCGCGATAGGCGCGACCGATGGGGGTGCGGGCGGTGGAGACGATGACGGCTGAACGCATGGGTGTTCCTCTTTTCTGCTCCCATTCAGGTTACGGGAGGGGTTGGGGGAGGGGGTGGCCAAAGCAGCCGGCGCAATCGCGGCTATCTCGGACCCTCCCCTGACCCCTCCCGCAAGCGGGAGGGGAATTAGTTTCAAACGAAAATCTGACTTATCCATTCCGCGATCAGGGCGGGCTTTTCCTGGCCCTCGATCTCGACGGAAAACGCGTTGGTCTGCTGCCATTGGCCGGGGCGCTTTTCGTCGAACGAGAGCAGCTTGAAGCGACCGCGTACCTTCGAACCCGAGCGGACCGGCGTCAGGAAGCGGACCGAGTTGCCGCCGTAATTGACGCCCATCTTGGCACCCTCGATCTGCGGGGCGTCGGGCACCTTCGACGAAAGCAGCGGCATCAGCGACAGCGTCAGGAAGCCGTGTGCGATCGTGCCGCCGAACGGGGTCTGCGCCGCGCGAACCGGATCGATGTGGATGAACTGGTGATCGCCGGTCGCATCGGCGAATTTGTCGATCATGGCCTGCGTGACCTCGACCCAGTCGGAAACCGTCTCGGTGCCGATGCGCTGCTGCATCTGCGCGGTGGTGATCGTCGCCACGGCATTCCCCTCAAAGCTCATTTGGCGCTAAGCGCTGAAATGTCTCTAGGCGTACAGGCAAGCGGATCGCAAGCCTCACCCAACCGGAAGCTGGAAAATGTCGACTGCCGTAACGTCCAATGCCCGTGATATCATGGCGAAGCTGTACCGCGCGAGCGAACCCGATGTTCTAAAACCCTTGCTGGACCGCGCCGCGCTCGATTCGGATTCGCGTGAGCGGGTGATGGGGCATGCGCTGGGGCTGCTCGCGGACCTGCGGGCGGCGCAGAGCAAGGGCTGGGTGAACCAGTTCCTCCAGGAATATCGGCTCAATTCGTCGGAGGGCGTCGCGCTACTGTCGCTGGCGGAAGCGTTCCTGCGCGTGCCCGATCCCGAGACGGCGGATTTGCTGATTGCCGACAAGCTGGGCGATGCCGATTGGCGGGCGCATGCGGGGAAATCGAACTCTAAGCTCGTCAATTCGGCGACCTGGGGGCTGGTGGTCGGCCGCGTGCTGGTCGGCGAGGGATCGACCGGGCCGCTGCGGCGCCTGATCAGCCGGGCGGGCGAGCCGTTCGTGCGGCAGGCGGTCGGCGCGGCGATGAAGATGATGGGCGAGATCTTCGTGATGGGTCGCACCATCGACGAGGCGATGAAGCGGATGCGCCGGCCGGAGAACAAGGGCTTCACGGCCAGCTTCGACATGCTCGGCGAGGCGGCGCGGACGCATGCCGATGCGCAGCGATATTTCCAGGCGTATGTCGGTGCGGTCGACGCGGTCGGGCGCGATCCGGCGGCGGGGCACTCGATCTCGGTCAAGCTGTCGGCGCTGCACCCGCGATACGAGGTGGCGCGGTGGAGCGAATGCGTCCCCGCGCTGACCGAAATGCTCGAGGCGCTGGCGGTGCAGGCGGCGTCGAAGGGCATCGCGCTGACCGTCGATGCGGAGGAATCCGAGCGGCTGGAGATGAGTCTGGACATCATCGGCACGGTCGCGGGGCTGCCGTCGCTGAAGGGCTGGGACGGATTCGGCATGGCGGTGCAGGCGTATGGCAAGCGCGCGCGGCCGGTGATCGAATGGGCGAACGGGCTGGACCGCGTGATGAACGTACGGCTGGTGAAGGGCGCGTATTGGGATAGCGAGATCAAGCGGACGCAGGTCGAGGGACTGGCGGACTATCCGCTGTTCACGCGCAAGGCGGCGACCGACGTGTCGTACCTGGCGGTGGCGAGGGACATGCTGGCGGCGGAGAATATCCGGCCGGCGTTTGCGAGCCACAATGCGCTGACGGTCGCGACGATCATGGAATGGGCGGGCAACTCGCGCGATTTCGAGTTCCAGCGGCTGCACGGGATGGGCGACGGGCTGTACGAGCGGCTGGTGCAGGAGAACGGGTATCATTGCCGGGTTTATGCGCCGGTCGGGGGGCATCGGGATTTGCTCGCGTATCTGGTTCGGCGGTTGCTGGAGAATGGGGCTAATTCCAGCTTCGTGCACCAGTTGGCGGATGAGCGGCTGACCGAGGCGGAGATTCTGGCGGATCCTGTGGCGAAGATCGCTGCGGTCGGGGGGAAGCGGCATCCTAGCATTCCGTTGCCAGTGGATTTGTTTGGGGCCGGGGGGCACCGGAATTCTGCCGGGTTGGATTTGAGTGATGTGGGGACGCTTGAGGCGACGGTTGCTGCCGTTTCTGCTCCCCTTCCGCTTGCGGGAGGGGAGTTCTGTTGCGGCTGCCATTGGTCGCGCGCATGCGGCGTTTCCGGCTTGGTCTCGGACGCCGGTGGATGATCGGGCGGCCTGTCTGGAGCGCCTCGCCGATTTGCTCGAGAAGCACCGCGACGAGCTGATGGCGATCTGCGTGCAGGAGGCGTTCAAGACGATCGCGGATGCGATCGGCGAAGTGCGCGAGGCGGCCGATTTCTGTCGCTATTATGCGCAGCAGGCGCGGACGAACCTTCAGGCGATCGAGCTGCCGGGGCCGACCGGCGAGCGCAACATGCTGCATATCGAGGGCCGCGGTGTCTGGGCGACGATCGCGCCGTGGAACTTCCCGTTGGCGATCTTCCTCGGCCAGACGGTGGCGGCGCTCGTGACGGGCAACAGCGTGGTCGCCAAGCCCGCGCCGCAGACGCCGCGGATCGCCGCGCTTGCGGTCGCGCTGGCGCATGAGGCGGGGGTGCCGGCCGACGTGCTGATCCTCGTCACGGGCGGTACCGAAGTCGGCGCTGCGCTGACCGCGGACGCGCGGATCCAGGGGGTCGCGTTCACCGGGTCGACCGCGACCGCGCGCAAGATTGCGCGGGCTCTGCTCGACGACGACACGCGGCCGATCGTGCCGCTGATTGCCGAGACGGGCGGGATCAATGCGATGATCGTTGATTCCACCGCGCTGCCCGAGCAGGTGGTGGCGGACGTGATCGCGTCGTCGTTCCGGTCTGCGGGGCAGCGGTGTTCGGCGTTGCGGCTGCTGCTGGTGCAGGAGGATATCGCCGACGGCGTGATCGAGATGCTGTCGGGCGCGATGGAGACGTTGCGGATCGGGCGCTCGGGTGATCCGGCGACCGATGTCGGGCCGGTGATCGACCAGGCGGCGTACGACAAGCTGATGGCGTACCGTGAGAGCGTGCGCGGGCAGTGGCTGAAGACGCTCGACGTGCCGACGGATGGGCTGTTCGTGCCGCCGACATTGGTGCGGATCGGCGCGATCGAGGATCTGAACCAGGAATGGTTCGGGCCGATCCTGCATGTCGCGACCTGGGAGGCGGGCAAGCTCAGCGAGACGATCGCGCGGGTGAACGCCAAGGGTTACGGCCTGACGATGGGGCTGCACAGCCGCATCGCGCGGGCGGCCGAAGTGATCGAGGCCGAGGCTGCGGTGGGGAATCTGTATATCAACCGGTCGATGATCGGCGCGGTCGTCGGGTCTCAGCCGTTCGGGGGCGAGGGGTTGTCGGGGACCGGGCCTAAGGCTGGTGGGCCGCGGTATTTGTATCGGTTCTGTGCGGAGCGGGCGGTTTCGGTGGATACGACGAGTGCCGGGGGGAATGCGACGTTGCTGTCGTTGGATGAGGGTGGGATTTAGTTTCGGCCCGACAGAACCCAGGTCCCCCGCATTATAGGGCCTCCCGGCGCTAGCGCCTCCCCGGCGGAGGCCGGGGTCCAGGTGGGAGACGTTGCTGAAGGGTGTTGCGCTTCGTTACTGCGACCTCTCCAACTGGGCCCCGGCCTTCGCCGGGGTGGTGTTAGGGCATGGGGGCGAGCTCTTCATGCCCAGTTTGTTCGGCAGCCGTGTTCACGGTACTCCAGCAAGCATTGTTTCCCCGCGAAGGCGGGGATCCAGACTGGGCTCCCGCCTTCGCGGGAGAACAAGGTCGGGTAAGGCCGCCCTAACCGGCGCGGACATACCCGAACGCGAACGCCGGTGAACGCGCCAGGCGATTAATCAGGCGGGCGTTGCGTCCGCGCCCGACAGTCGCCCTTCCGGATACGGCATCACCATAGACCCATCCGGCGCGGCCATCATGTTGACTTGGGTGGGGAAGGCGATCTCGATCTTCTCGTCGTTGAGGCGCTTCAGGATCGCGATGCCGACTGCGGTGCGGCCGTCGTAGAAGCTCGCATAATCGGGGCCCTTGCTGTCGAACTGGACCTCGAAGTCGAGGCTCGACGCGCCGAAGCCGGTGAAGCCGGCGCGGGTGAAGATCTTGTCGTTGGCTTCGACGATCTCCTTCAGCATCGCGGGGATGCGCGAGCAGACTTCCGGGGGCGTCGAATAGGTGACGCCGATGAGGAATTTCGCGCGGCGGTGATTGCGCTGCGTGTTGTTAAGGATCTCCTTGTTGAGGAGGTTCTTGTTCGAGATCACGCGCTCCTCGCCGTCGATCCCGCGGATGCGCGTGGATTTCAGGCCGATCGCCTCGACGCTGCCCGAGGCCGTATCGTAGCTGATCGAGTCGCCGCGGCGGAACGGGCGATCGAAGATGATCGCGAGCGCGGCGAACAGGTCGGCGAAGATGCCCTGCGCTGCAAGGCCGATCGCGATGCCGCCGACGCCGAGACCCGCCACCAGGCCGGTGACGTTGACGCCGAGATTGTCGAGCACCACCACCAGCGCGACCGCGAAGACCACGAACGTGACGAGCAGACGGATCAGGCCCATCGCCGAGAGCAAAGCCTCGCCCGAATAATGTTCGGACTGCGTGCGGTGTTCGATCGCGCCGAGGATGATCTCGCGAACCCAGACGGCGGCCTGCATGACGGCGGCGACGGTGAAGAGGAAATCGATCGTCTTCGATACCTCGCCGGGGGCGGCGGAATAGCCGGAGACGAGTTTCGCCGCGAGCATGACGATGAAGAAATTGCCGGTCCGTGCGATCGCCTTGCCGACGACCAGCCCCCAGCCGTTCAGCGCGCGCGGGCGTTCGCAGAGCTTGCTGCCGAACCGGCGCGCTGTGTGGAGGACGATGACGATCACAGCACCGATCCCGAACGCAATCAGGATCTGCAGCCAGTATGCCTGAACCCAGGCGATGCTGGCGGTGACGAAGCCCTGGGCGTGATCGCCGACGTCGCTTGCGTCGAAGATCGGTTGCTTGGCGGCGGAAGTGGTATTGGTCATGGAGATACTCGTCAGGCCGCTTTTGCGATGGTTGCAACGGCGGGCGTGCCGGCTTCGAGGAAGGTGATCAGGCCACACTCCTCGCGGCTCATGTAGCGCTTGGCGCGGGGGAGGCGGAGGGCCTTGCGGAAGGTCGACTGGCCGGTCTTTACCAGCGCGATCAGCGACGGGTGGACATAGCTTTTCCGCGCGATCGCGTGGGTGTTGCCAAGGCGGGCGACGACGGGTTCGAGCATCGCCTTCAGGCTTAGGTCGCGCTCGGCCGAGGCTAGCGCCTCGAACGCGGCGACGCTGGCGGCCCAGGTGCGGAAGTTCTTCGCGGTGAAATCGGTGCCGGTGACGTCGCGGATGTAGCAGTTGACGTCG
>JAJNQF010000228.1 GCA_021154945.1 Sphingomonas sp. | reverse complement strand
CCTGATCGACGCGCTCCACCCCCAGACGATTCTGGCCTGGGCGCTCAACGACCGCGTACTCGACGTCGCGCACGGCGCGCCCGTCAGACTGCGGGTGGAGCGACAGCTTGGCTACAAGCACGCCAAATACGTCATGGCGATCGATGCGGTGGCTAGCCTCGCCGGAATCGGCAAGGGTAAGGGCGGCTATTGGGAAGATAACGTGGATTATGACTGGTACGCGGGAATCTAAGCCGCCGCGGGGGTAGCGCAATTCCGTACCAGTCATTAGCTAAAGCGGCATGGCTCTTTTCGATCGTTTCCTGGCCCGGCAGGTTAAAACCGGCGAACTCACGCTCATCCATGCGGACGGCACGACCAAGCATTTCGGCAAGCCCGACCCGGCCTATAACCCGGTCACGATCCGGCTGACCCAGCCCGGTGTCGCCGGCGCGATCGTCCGCCATCCGGCATTGGGCGCGGCGGAGGCGTTCATGGACGGGCGCCTGGTAATCGACCGCGGCGACATCCGCGATCTGGTCAATCTGCTCAAGGGCAACAGCCCGTGGGAGCGTGGCGGCGGGCTCAATCCGTCGCTACCGATCAAACTGCTCGACAAGGTCGTCCACCGCGTCGACCGCGTAAACATGGCGCGCCGATCGAAGAAGAACGTGGCGCATCATTACGATCTGTCGGACCGGCTGTACGACCTGTTCCTCGATGCGGACCGGCAATATAGCTGCGCGTATTTCACCGATCCGGGCAATAGCCTGGAGCAGGCGCAGAGCGACAAGAAGGCGCACATCGCCGCCAAGCTGGCGATCCAGCCGGGCATGCGCGTGCTAGACATCGGCTGCGGCTGGGGCGGGATGGCGCTGTACCTGCACGCGAAGACCGGGGCCGAGGTTCTGGGCGTGACGCTGTCCGAAGAGCAGTTGAAGGTTGCGCGGTGTCGTGCCGAGGAGGCCGGTGTCGCCGACAAGGTGAAGTTCGAGCTGATCGACTACCGCGCGCTGACCGGGACGTTCGACCGGATCGTCTCGGTCGGCATGTTCGAGCATGTCGGCCCGGCGCACTATAAGGCGTTCTTCCGCAAATGCCGCGATCTGCTGACCGAGGACGGCGTGATGCTGCTCCACACGATCGGCCGGATGGGCGGGCCGGGCGTGACCGACACCTTCACGACGAAATACATCTTCCCGGGCGGGTATAATCCGGCGCTGTCGGAGATCGTGAAGGGGTATGAGGGACTGAAGTTCTTCCCGACCGATATCGAGGTGTTGCGCGTGCATTATGCGCTGACGATCGACCAATGGTATGATCGGACCGTGGCCGCGAAGGACGCGATCGTCGCGCTGTACGACGAGCGATTCTACCGGATGTGGACGTTCTATCTGGCGGGGGCCGCCGCGGCGTTTCGCACTGGCGGCATGGTCAATTACCAGATTCAGCTGTCGAAGAGCCGGATGACCCTTCCACTAACCCGCGACTACATGATCGAGGGCGAGCGGGCGTTGCGCGAGGGCTGACCCACCCCCCTCCCTGGAAGGGAGGGGGCTGGGGGTGGGTTGGCTAATTGGCATGAGCCGCGCCGCAAAACGGGCCGACCCACCCCTAACCCCTCCCTTCCAGGGAGGGGAACCCGGTGTGGCTCAGCGCGGCCCCTGCACTTCCGCCTTGGCAGCAGCGCGCTCGTCGCCGCCGATCTTGCCGTCCTTGTTCGCGTCATACTTGGCAAACGTCGCGGCCAGTAGCGCCTGCGCCTCGGCCTGCGTCACTTTGCCGTCCTTATTCTTATCCGCGCTCGTGAACCAGAGGTCCGCGAGGCGCTTGGCATGGACCGGATCAGGGCGACCCGGCCCGACCTTCATGTTGCTGATCCGGCCCTGCACTTCGGTGCGCGTGAGGACGCCGTCCTTGTTGGTGTCCGACGCGGCGAATTCGGTCTTGAACTTGGCCGAGGCGGACGCGCGGGTCTCCTGCGCGAGCGCCGGGGTCGCAAGACCGGCAATAGCGAGAACGGTAAGGCTTTGGCGTAGCACGGTGGGATAACTCCAGAGGATTTGCGGCGCGAATAGACCGGTTCGGTTGTACGCGCCATGAACGCCATAGTTGCAGGCGCCGGTTGCATGGACGTCCCCCAGCGCATAGGGGCGCGGGCATTGGATATTGCCCGAAGGATTCTGCCGTGACCGATCAGATCAACCGCGTCGTGCTCGCCTATTCCGGTGGCCTGGACACGAGCGTGATCCTGAAATGGCTGCAGCAGACGTATAACTGCGAGGTCGTGACCTTCACCGCCGATCTCGGCCAGGGCGAAGAGCTCGAGCCGGCGCGCGCCAAGGCCGAGATGATGGGCGTGAAGCCCGAGCACATCTTCGTCGACGATCTGCGCGAGGAGTTCGTGCGCGATTACGTGTTCCCGATGATGCGATCGAACGCGCTGTACGAGGGGCTGTACCTGCTCGGCACGTCGATCGCGCGGCCGTTGATCGCCACGCGCCAGATCGAGATCGCCAAGATGGTCGGCGCCGACGCGGTCAGCCACGGCGCGACCGGCAAGGGCAACGACCAGGTCCGCTTCGAGCTGGGCTATTACGCGCTGTCGCCCGACATCAAGGTCATCGCCCCGTGGCGCGAATGGGACCTCACCAGCCGCACCAAGCTGATCGAGTTCGCGGAAGCGCACCAGATCCCGGTCAGCAAGGACAAGCGTGGCGAGTCGCCGTTCTCGACCGACGCGAACATGCTGCACACCTCGTCGGAGGGTAAGGTCCTCGAAAACCCGTGGGACGAGGTCCCCGACTACGTCTATTCGCGCACGGTGAATCCCGAGGACGCGCCCGACGCGCCGGAATACATCACGATCGATTTCGAGCGCGGCGACGGTGTCGCGATCAATGGCGAGGGCATGTCGCCCGCCACCTTGCTGTCGATGCTCAACGACTATGGCCGCCGTCACGGGATCGGTCGTCTCGATCTGGTCGAGAACCGCTTCGTGGGCATGAAGAGCCGCGGCATGTACGAGACGCCGGGCGGCACGATCTATCAACTCGCACACCGCGGCATCGAGCAGCTGACGCTCGACCGCGGCGCCGCGCATCTGAAGGACGAACTCGCGCCGCGCTATGCCAAGCTGCTGTACAACGGCTTCTGGTTCTCGCCGGAGCGCGAGATGCTTCAGGCGGCGATCGACCACAGCCAGGAGAAGGTGTCGGGCACCGTCCGGCTGAAGCTCTACAAGGGCGGCGTATACGTGGTCGGCCGGAAGTCGCCGAACTCGCTGTATTCGGAGAAGGTCGTGACGTTCGAGGATGACCAGGGTGCCTATGATCAGCGCGATGCCGAGGGCTTCATCAAGCTGAACGCGCTGCGCCTGCGGTTGCTCGCGAAGCGCGACCGGTAACTACGATCGGTTAACCATGCGGCGCTACAGCCGTATGGGTGGACCGCGAACGCCTTGACCTGATTTCCGATTTCGCGATCGCCGTCCTGTTGGCGTTCGTTCTGGGGCTGGCGTGGAGTATCGGTGACTGGTCCTCGCTTTCGGCGTTACGGCTGCCCGATACCGACGACATCATGCGCCTCCAGCAGGTGCGCGACTGGCTTGGTGGGCAATCGTGGAGCGATCTGACCCAATACCGACTAAGTACTGGCGTGCCGATGCACTGGTCGCGCGTCGCCGATCTGGGCCCTGCCCTGCTGATCACCGCCGCGACGCCGTTGCTTGGAACACACCGCGCCGAGGTGCTCGCCGTCACCGTCTGGCCGATCCTGCTGTTCGCCGGCGCGTTACTGTTGGTGGGTCGGATCGCCCGCCACCTCGACCCCGATGCAGCGCGCACGGCGATGGTCATCGCGGCGACCGCATATCCGGCGACAACGATCTTCGTACCCGGGCGCATCGACCATCACGGCCTGCAACTGGTCCTGCTACTCGGCGCGACGCTGGTCGCGATCGGAAAGCCGACATTCCGCAACGGCGCGATCACCGGGGCACTTGCCGCGACCAGCCTCGTCATCGGCATGGAGACGATGCCGTTCTTTGCGGTGCTCGGTGCCGCGGCGCTGCTCGCCTGGGCGTGTGTGGGACGCGGGGGCGACGCGCGGATCCTCGGTCTGGGTGTCGGGACGCTGACCGGGCTCGGTATCGGCATTGCGGGATTCGCCAGTCGACAATGGCGCTATCCTGCCTGCGACGGATTCACCCAGCAGGCCGCGACCGGCCTGGCGATCATGGCAATCGTTCCGTTGGCAGTCGCGGTGCTGGGACGGCATATAATATCGGTCCGAGTCAGGCTGGCAATTGCCGCCGCCCTGTCTCTCGGAGCGCTCGGCGTCGTCCGGCTGCAGTCTCCCGCGTGCGGATCGCCCTATGGGCAAGTTCCTATACTGTTGCGCCGATTGTGGCTCGATCACGTCGGAGAGGCGCAATCGATCGTCACGGCGTCATTCGGCGTGGCGTTCGGGTATCTCGGAGTCATGCTCGCGGGGGTCGCGGCCTCAGCGTGGCTGGTGCGTCGGCGGCCCGGTCGCAACGCGGTCCTGCTGCTCGCGCTTCAGTGCACAGCCGTCGCGATCGCCGCAGTGCAGCTTCGCGGTGCCTATACCGGCGCGATGCTCGGCGCGCCCGCGCTGGCCATCATGATCGGCGCGGCACGGCGGCGCGGTATTCTCACGCTGGTGACGGCATGGATTCTCTCGACCGGCATGCTCTACCCTATCGCGGCCGAGGCATTCGTGCCGTCGGCGCGAAGGCCCGCTCCAAGCGCGTCGACCTGCACCTCGCCTCAAGCGATAGCTGCGCTCGACCACCTTTCGCCCGGCATGGTGATGGCACCTATCGACGTCGCCCCCTGGGGTATCGCCGCCACCCCGCACGCCTTCGTGGCCGGTCCCTATCACCGCAACACCGCAGGAAATGTCGCAATGTACCGGTTTTTTCTCGGCCACAGCGGCCAGGCGCGAGCGATCGCAGATCGATGGAAGGTCCGTTACGTGGTTTATTGCGACGGTGATTTCGACAGCATCCGGCCCGCCCCTGACAGCTTGGTGCAGGAGCTGGCGTCGCGCAGGATTCCAGCATGGCTGAAGCCGCTGGAACCTACCGGCAACAGGATATTCGAGGTCGTCCCGTGACCGGCACGATCGCACGACCCGACATGGAGCACGACATCCGTTCCGCCCCGCTCTCCGGCGCAGCACGGCAAGGCTGGTGGACGACGCGCGGGTTCGCGGTACTTGCGGTGCTCGCCGCGCTGATTCCCATGCTGTGGCCGGCGATCCCGCCGCTGACCGACGTGCCCGGCCACATCGGTCGCTACCGGATCCTCGCGGACGCAGGCACCGGTCCGCTGGCGCAGCATTACGACGTACGCTGGGCGCTGATCGGCAACCTCGGCGTCGACCTGCTGGTCATGGCCTTGCATCCTCTGCTCGATGTCGAGCCCGCGGCTCGGCTGGTAATCGGCGTGATCCCGGCGATGACCGTCGCGGCGATGCTGTGGGTCGCCTATGAAGCGCACGGCCGCATCCCGGCGATGGCGGGCTTCGCGCTGCCACTCGCCTATAGCTATCCGTTTCAACTTGGGTTCGTGAATTTCTGCCTTGGTGCGGCGATGGCGCTGGCAGGTCTCGCCTGCTGGATCCGGCTAGCGCGGACGCGACCGATCTGGGTGCGTATAGTAGTGTTCGTGCCGTATGCCGGGCTGACTTGGCTATGCCACAGCTTCGGCTGGGCGATGCTCGGGTTATTCGTGATCGGCGCGGAATGGTCACTGCGTATGCGACGTGGTGAGCCCTGGATCGAGGCAGCCTTCGCCGCCGGCCTGATGGCGTTGCCGATGGCATGGCCACTCCTGATCATGCTCGGCAGTGGCAGCGATCGGCTGGCCGGCGATACCGGCAAATGGTTCCGCTGGAGCGCCAAGGCGCAATGGCTCGTGTCGATGCTGCGCGAGCGTTGGAAGGTGTACGACATCGCTGGCGTCGTACTGATCGTCTGCGCGTTGTGGACCGCAGTCCGCTCGCCACGCATGCGGTTCATAGGAGTGCTTGGCATTCCGGCGCTGTTCGGTCTGATAACCTTCGTGATGCTACCGCTGATGTTCCAGGGCGGGGCCGGAGTCGATATGCGGATGCTGCCTTACGCGGCGGCGCTTGCCGTGCTGGCAATCCGCATCGAGCCGGATCACGATGCGCCTGCGCGGCGGGCCGCGGCGATCGGCGCCGCGTTTTTCGCAGTCAGGATTGCTACGACGACGATCGCGTTCGTCCTTTTCAGTCAAGGCCAGTCCCGCGCGCTGGAAGCGCTGAACGCCATCCCGCGCGCCGCTGCCGTCCTGGTATTGGCGAACGAGCCGAACATGACGTCCTGGTTCAACCCCCGCCTCACGCACATCGCCGGTCTGGCGGTGGCGCGGCGTGAGGCTTTCGACAACGAACAATGGGCGCTCGCGGGTCAGCAACTGATCCACCCGCGCCATCCCGATGCCGCACCATTCGATCGCGATCCGTCGCAGATCGTCCACCCACCGGGAACCGAGGACCAGACCATCGACTTCGACAAAGCGATACGCGCCTTCGATCGCTGCACGTTCCAACGGGTTTGGACGATCGGCTTCCCGGTCGGACGGGCACAGTCGGCCGATCTCGTCCCGATCTGGTCCGATGGACGATCCGCGGTCTATTCCGTCGCATTCGATCATGCAGGGTGCTTGTCGAAGGGCCCCCTGCGGCGCTAGGCGTCGACGATGACGCGGGGGCAGAACACGGAACTTCACTGGTGGCAGACGCGCGGCTTCGTCTTCGCGGTGGCGCTGGCGTCGATCATACCGTTACTGTGGCCGGAGATCCCGCCGCTGGTCGACCTGCCAGGGCACATGGGGCGCTACCGCGTCCAGCTGGCGATCGGCGACAATCCCTGGCTTTCGCAGTGGTATAACTTCCGCTGGCAGATGATCGGCAACCTCGGCATCGACCTGTTGATCGAACCACTCGCGCCGATCTTCGGGTTGCAGCTGGCGGTGAAGTTGATCGTTATGGCGATCCCCGCGCTGACCGTGACCGGGCTGTTGTGGATCGCGCGCGAGGTGCATGGGCGAATCCCGGCGACCGCGTTGTTCGCGCTCCCACTGGCCTACAGCTATCCGTTCCAGTTCGGTTTCGTGAATTTCGCGCTGGCGATGGCGCTCGCGCTCAACCTGTTCGCGCTGTGGCTGCGGATGGGGCGGCTCGGGCGGACCAAGCTGCGTACCGCGATCTTCATACCCGTCTCGTGTCTGTTGTGGCTGTGCCATACGTTCGGCTGGGGCGTGCTGGGCGTGCTAGCCTTCTCCGCCGAGCTGATCCGCCAGCACGACATCCGCCGCGACAGCGATCCCAAGAGCTGGGCGCATGGCTGGTTCAGGGCGTGCATCCAGGCGGGACTCAACTGCCTGCCGCTCGCCCTGCCGATGGTGATGATGGTGGTGTGGCGCTCGGGCGATCATGTCGGCGGCAAGACGCAGGACTGGTTCAACTGGCGCTGGAAGATGAACTGGATCACCATGGTCCTGCGCGATCGGTGGATGGCGTTCGACATCGCGTCGGTGACGGTGCTGTTCGTGATCCTGTTCCGCGGCGTGCGCGACCAGACGATCGAATATTCGCGCAACCTGGGGCTGTCGGCGCTGTTCCTGGCGCTGGTGTACGTGCTGTTGCCGCGAATCGTGTTCGGATCGGCCTATGCGGACATGCGGCTCGCGCCGTTCGTGCTGGCGATCGCGGTGATCGCGCTGCGACCTCGGCATGGGCTGTCGTTGCGCGGTGCTGCCGTGCTTGCGGTGTTGGGGTTCGCGTTCTTCGGCGTGCGGCTGGCGGGGACGACGATCAGCTATCTGATCTACGATCGCAGCTACGATCAGGCGATCGCGGCGATCGATACGGTGCCCGAGCGGTCTCGCGTGGTGTCGTTCGTCGGGCGGCGGTGTCGCGACGACTGGGCGTATTCGCGGCTCGAGCATGTGCCGGCGCTGCTGCTCGAGCGGCGCCTCGCCTTTACCAACGATCAATGGTCGATGGCCGGCGCGCAGCTGCTGACGACGAACTACGCGGCGGCGCGCGGGTTCGCGCATGATCCGTCGGAGATCGTCAGCGACATCAAGTGCCGCGGTCAGTTCTGGCGGCCGATCTCGATGGCGCTGGAGAAATTCCCGCGCGATGCGTTCGATTATGTCTGGCTGATCCATCCGCCGAAATTCGATCCGGCGCTGGTGCGTGACCTGACGCTGATCCGCCGCGACGGGACCAGCCTACTGTACCGGGTCAACCGCCCCGCTAGCCGCCCCGCCGGAACGGAGTAAGCTCGCCGAGATACTGCTGCTGTTCGGCGACGGCTTCGCGTTCGCGGACGAGGTAATCGGCGATCGCGCGGCGGAAGTTCGGGTCGGGGATGTAGTGCGCGGAATAGGTCGCCACCGGCGCATAGCCGCGTGCCAGCTTGTGTTCGCCCTGCGCGCCCGCCTCAACGGTCTGCAAACCCCGCGCGATGGCGGCGTCGATCGCCTGGTAATAGCAGAGCTCGAAATGGAGGAACGGCACCTCCTCGGTCGCGCCCCAATAGCGGCCGTAGAGTGTGTCCTCGCCGATCAGGTTGAGCGCGCCGGCGATGGGAATGCCGTCCCGCTCGGCGAGGATCAGTAGGATCTGGTCGCCCATCGTCTTGCCGATCTGGTCGAAGAACGGGCGCGTGAGGTACGGCTGGCCCCATTTGCGGGCGCCGGTGTCCTGGTAGAACACCCAGAACGCGTCCCAATGCTCGGGGGTGATCTCGGCGCCCATGAGGTGGCGGATCGTCAGCCCTTCGACCGCGGCGGCACGCTCCTTGCGGATCGCCTTGCGCTTGCGGCTGGCGAGGACGGCGAGGAAGTCGTCGAAGCTGGCGTACCCGTCGTTCTTCCAGTGGAACTGCGTGCCTTGGCGGATCAGCCAGCCAGCCGCCTCGAACAGCGCCACCTCGTCGGGGTCGATGAAGGTCGCGTGCGCGGAGGACAGCCCGCTCTGGTCGGTGACCGCCTCCAGCGCCCCGATCAGCGCGGGGGCCTGCTCGCGGTCCTTCAGAAGCAGACGGGGGCCGGGCACCGGGCTGAAAGGCGCGGCGATCTGGAGCTTGGGGTAATATTGGCCCCCTGCCCGCTCCCACGCGTCGGCCCAGCCCTGATCGAAGACGTATTCGCCCTGGCTGTGGCTCTTGGCGTAGGCGGGCGCAATCGCGGCTGGCTTGCCGTCGGGACCGTCGACCACCACCGGCAGCGCCTGCCAGCCCGAGCGGCCACCGACACTGCGCGACGTTTCGAGTGCGGACAGGAAGGCGTGGCCGACGAACGGGTTGGCGGTGCCGGAGCACGCGTCCCAATCCTCGGCCGCGATCGAGGTGACGCCTTGGGCGATGCGGGCGGTGACGGCGTTCATTGCCGTCTAGGTAGAGACGCGAGGGCGCACCTCCAAGGGCCATAGGTGGAGACGCGCAAGCGCGCCTCCAAGGAGATCAGGCGGAAACCTGCACGATCGCGTCGATCTCGACCGCGGCACCGAGCGGCAGGACCGCCACGCCGACCGCCGAGCGCGCGTGCTTGCCGATGTCGCCGAACAGCGCGACCATCAGTTCGGACGCGCCGTTGGCGACCTTCGCCTGGTCGGTGAAGTCGACGGTCGAGTTGACGAACACGCCAAGCTTCACGATCCGCTCGACGCGGCCGAGCGTGCCGAGCGCCGCCTTCATTTGCGCGACGAGCATGAGCCCGCACAGCTTGGCAGCCTCCTGCGCGTCCTCGAGCGAGACGTCGTCGCCGACGCGGCCCTTGACGAGCTGACCGTCCTTGAACGGCAACTGACCCGAGATGTGGAGCATGCCGTTCGCCAGCACGGTCGGGACATAGGCGGCGACGGGCGCGGCAGCCTGCGGAAGGGTGAGGCCCAGCTCTTCGAGCTTGCGGTCGATACGATCGGTCATGGGAGAGGTATCACCACAGCGGTGGGGGATGGGTCAAGTGGGGGCGGGAACCTCGCTACTTCCCCCCTCCCTGGAAGGGAGGGGCCGGGGGTGGGTAGGCTTCCGCATTACGAGGACCGCTGCGACCAAAGCCAGCCTACCCACCCCCAACCCCTCCCCTTCAGGGAGGGGGGACCGGAGTGTTCGTGATGAAGCGAGCGGCTCAAGCGTTCGCAGGTACGCCCGCTTCGAACCGCGCGGAAATCCAATCCGCCGCCTCGCGCCAGTCGTCGATCCGCACATGAGCGTGCTCAGCCTTAGGCACGCTCAACGCCAGCGCCGGCTCCGACACCATGTGCAACCGATGCACCCCCGGCGCGTGCTTCGCGACCGACTCGTGATGCACCGCCAGATCGTCGACGAACACCGTGACCGGCGAGCCATATTCCTCGACCAGCCGCGATACCGGCGTACCCTTGCCGCCCTGGTTGCACTCGACCCGGTGGGCGATGCCGAACTTGGCGAGTTGTTCGATCCGCGGCTGGCGGCATTCGTCCTGGAGGTTGGTGAGGATGACGATATCCGCCACCTGCGCCAGCCGCTCGAGCGCCTCGACCGCATGCGGCACCAGCGTCTGGCGGTGCATCTCGCCCGGAAAGAACTCACCCAGCATCGCCCACATGTCCTCGCGCGACGGCGGCGGGCCACCGTCGCGGCGGGTCATCGCGGTCGAGAAATCGCCGTGCTGGATCGCAAAGTCGATGTCGTGGCGCTCGTCGAGCCAGACACCGAAATGCTTGACCATGTGCAGCAGCACTTCGTCGCAATCGCTGATCAGCAATGGCCTCATGCTTCCAGCTCCATACGGGCGCGGACCAACGCCTCGGGCTTCACGCCGAGCGATTCGGCGCAGGCGATCAGGTCCGGCTCGTGGTTTTCGAGGAAGCCCAGTGCCGCCGACAGCACCGTCGGGTCGCTCGCCCTTGCGCGGAGATCGTGCGGCTCCAGACCGGTCACCGACAACAGCCGCATCGCGCGGTCCGGCTCGACCAGGGTCCAGACCAAAGCGCGCAGGGCGAGCGCTTCGGCGTCTTCGTTTGAATCGCGGTCGCGCATTGCCTATCGTGCCTTCTTTCCGGATAAGGTGTGGCGGTGACAAAGAAGGTGCTCGTTGTCGAGGACAACGAACTGAACCTCAAACTATTCTGCGATCTGCTGCGCGCGCACCAGTTCGCCGTAGAACCTGTGCGCGATGGCCGGGAAGCCGTTGCGCGGGCGCGGGATTTCACGCCCGACCTGATCATCATGGATATCCAGATGCCGCACGTCACCGGCTACGAAATCATCCTCGAGCTAAAGGCCGACGAGGATCTGCGCGCAATCCCGGTGATGGCGGTCACGGCCTATGCCGGGCGTGAAGACGAGGAGCGGATCCGGGCCGCGGGCGCGGATGCGTATGTGTCGAAACCGATCAGCCTGGCGCGGTTCATGGATGCGGTGGGGGCGCTGATCTGACCAACGATTTGAGCAGGCCCTTTTCCGTTCGCGCTGAGTAGAGACCGAGTAGCTCCGCAAGGAGCGTATCGAGGGCGCGGATCGAAGCATGGGTTCCACCCGCCAACCTGTCCTTCGATACGCCGTCTCGATACGCCGCCTTACGGCGACTACTCGACGGCTACTCAGGACGAACGGGAGCGGGACCGCGCCCGATACCGTCACCCCAGCGAAAGCTGGGGTCTCCCCGTTTTGACCGCGCCCTCGCGGCGGGAGATCCCAGCTTTCGCTGGTATGACGGACGCCCAACACAAACGCCAAAAGCCGCGGAGTTACCCGCGGCTTTTCGGATCGTCGCAATCCGTCGGCGGCTTGCACCGCCAACCCAATTACTTGATCTTGGCTTCCTTGAACTCGACATGCTTGCGCACGACGGGATCGTACTTCGAGAAGGAGAGCTTCTCCGTCTTCGTACGGGGATTCTTCTTGGTAACGTAGAAGAAGCCGGTGTCAGCGGTGCTGAGCAGCTTGATCTTTACGGTGGTCGGCTTGGCCATGAGCCCAATTCCTATGGCTTGAAAATGCGAAAGCGGCGAACTGACGCCGCCGCTCCATCAGGGGCGGCGCATGGCGGACGCGTGCGATGAAGTCAAGCTTTACGCCCTTCGAGGAGGCCAACATACCGCATTTAACCCGCTATTCACTACCCCAGGCGCTATATATCCGCAGACAATAGGAGCGGGGATCATGGGGCAGGCGTTGAGACTCACCGAGATCGATCGAATCGACGCCATGATAGCGGTGAAGGCCGATCTCGCCGCGCGAATCGCCGCGATCGACGTCCGCGCGCCCTATTCCCGCCCTTGCGATATCGCCACCGAGATCGATGCGATCCGCGTGATCGCGCACAGCAACGGGCTCAATCCCGCCGTCACCGTCGCGCATTTCGTCGATTCGGCGCTGTCCCGCGGCGAGCATGGCGCGCTGGTGCATGGCTGGCTGGCGATCCTACGCGATGCGGTCGGCTGCGAGCGGCAGGACGTCCAGGCATGCCACGCCTTCGCCGCCGCGTGCTCGGTGCGTCTTGCGGGATAATCCATGGACGCCTTGATGGCGGCATTCGTCGCGGCCGCGCTGGCGCAGGTCGGCGACCGCACCGCGTGGCTCGCCGCGATCCTGTCGGACCGGTACGCCAAGCCGGGACTGGTGATCCTCATGGCCGCGGTTGCCTTGCTCGCGGCGAGCGGCCTCGCGGCGACGCTGGGCGCGGTCATCGGGCCGAAGCTCGCGCCTAACGCACAACAACTCATGCTCGCGCTGGCGCTGCTGCTGCAGGGCGGCGGGTCGTTCTTTCCGGCTAAGGCGCCCGAGCGTCTGACGGGCTGGAAGATCGGCGCGCTCGCCACCACCGCACTCGGGCTGTTCATCCTCGCATTCGGCGACGGCGTGCAGTTCATCGTCCTGACGATCGCCGCGCGTACCCCCGTCCCTGCGCTGGCCGCGATCGGCGCGACGATTGGCTCGCTGGTCGTGATCGTCCCCGCTGCGCTGATGGGCGAGGCGGCGTGGCTGAAACTCCCGTTGAGGCCGCTGCGCATCGCCATCGGCATCGTGTTCCTGATCTTCGGGATCGTCCTGGCCCTCGGCGCGCTACGGCTCGTTTGACCTGAGGAGCATTTTCGCGTTCGGATCGTTTACGCAACGACTTTCCAGAACCGGAGCTAGACATGGCTGACATCAACCCCGCCCTCGACACGCCCACCGACCTGCCGAGCAACAGCACCAAGTCGGTCGCCGACGCGCTGAATGCCGCGCTCGCCGATTGCTATGCGCTGTATCTCAAGACCAAGAACTTCCACTGGCACATGTCGGGGCCGCATTTCCGCGATTACCATTTGCTGCTCGACGACCAGTCCGCGCAGATCATCGGCGTGACCGACGCGATCGCCGAGCGCGTCCGCAAGACGGGTAACACGACGCTGCGCTCGATCGGCGATATCTCGCGGCACCAGACGATCGCCGACAACGACATGGCGTTCGTCGGCCCGACCGAGATGCTCGCCGAACTGCGTGAGGACAATCTGAAGCTCGTCGAGCAGTTCCGCATCGTCAAGGATGCCGCCGACGCCGCCAAGGACAACGCCACCAGCGGCATTGTCGACGAATGGACCGACCATGCCGAAGAACGCGCATGGTTCCTGTTCGAAGCCAGCCGCAAGGCCTGATCGTTACAGCCGAGGAACAATCCGGTCGCCGGGCCGGTTGAGAGACCTTACTGAAAACTGGAGGCCGCCATGCTGAAGCTCGCAATCACCTTTCTCGTCATCGGCGCCGTTCTTGCGCTGCTCGGCTTCGGCGGCATCGGCGGCGCGTTCATCGGGATCGCCAAGATCCTGTTCTTCATCGCGATCGCGCTGTTCGTGATCTTCCTCGTGCTCGGCCTGCTCGCCGGCAAGGGGATAAAGAACGCGATCGACTGACGCACATACCGCTAGCGACTCGCCAAGCGGCTCCAATCATGTAGCCTCTGCCGGAAACGGTGGAGGCTATATGCATTTCTGGATCCCGATCCTCGCGCTCGCCGCCTTGCCGGCCTCGTCCCTCGCTGCCGTTCCCGACGAGACGCGGTCCGCCGCCCCCGGAGTCGCACCGCCGGCCGCGAGCATCGAATCGCTCGCATGGCTGGAGGGAAGCTGGCACGGGCCCGGTCTCGGCGGCGATGCCACAGAGGTCTATGCAGCGCCCGAAGCCGGTCAGATCACGGGACATTTCACGCAGACGCAGAAGGGCAAGGTCGCCTTTTACGAACTGATTCAGATCGTCCCCGTTGGCAAATCGCTGGCCTATCGCCTGCGTCATTTCAACGCCGACCTGACCGGTTGGGAAGATAAGACGGGTAAACCGGAGAGCTGCCCGCTCGTCGCGATGGAGAAGGATGCGGTCCATTTCGACGGGCTGACGATGCGCCGACTCGGGCCCAACCGCATCGACGTCTGGGTACGGATCGACGGCAAGGCGCCGCACGAGGTTCTTTTCAGCTACACGCGCACCCGGTGAAGATCGGCCCGGTGAAGATGGGCCCGGTGAAGATGGGCGCGTTGAAGATCGGCACGGTGAAGGGGTGCGGGGAGCGGCGGCGGCTTCCCGTGCGTTGAACGACGATGCACGCTTTCGCCGCCCTGCTCGACTCGCTCACCTACACCCGGTCCCGCAACGCGAAGCTGAAGCTGATCGCGGATTACCTGCGCGCGACGCCCGACCCCGACCGCGGCTGGGCGATGGCGGCACTGACCGGCGATCTCGATCTGAAGGGCGTGAAGTCGGCCGTGATCCGTGGGCTGATCGAGGAGCGCGTCGATCCGGTGCTGTTCCGGATGAGCCGCGATTATGTCGGCGATACTGCGGAGACGGTCGCGCTGCTCTGGCCCGAACCGACGGTTCCGGTCGATCCCACCCCCCTGTCGATAACCGACGTCGTCGAGCGGCTCGCAGCGTTGTCGCGTGCCGATGCCCCCGGTGCACTCGCGGACATGCTCGACAGGTCCGATGCCGAGGAGCGGTTCGCGCTGCTGAAGATGGCGACGGGCGCGCTGCGGATCGGCGTGTCGGCGCGGCTGGCGAAGACCGCACTGGCGGACGCGTTCGGTCTCGACGTCGATGCGGTGGAGGAGGTCTGGCACGGGCTCGACGCGCCCTATCCAAGCCTGTTCGCGTGGGCGGAGGGCACGGGCGCGCAGCCGACCCCCGCCGATGTCCCCGTGTTCCGGCCGTTCATGCTCGCCCACGGCCTGGAAGACCTCCGCGTCGAT
>JAJNQF010000179.1 GCA_021154945.1 Sphingomonas sp. | reverse complement strand
ACCATACTCCTCACGGACCATCATCTCACGCCCCTCCTCAATGCCAAGCCCCTTCGGCAGCCGCAGCGCGACCGAGTTGCCCGACTTGAACGTCTTGGCGCGGTATTCCTTCGTCATGACATCCTCCGTATATACGCAGTGTATATACATCGCTGTAAATCTCAAGGAACAATTACGCTTGCGAAACGCTCGCGGGGGCATGGACGATTGCATCATCATCGGCGCCGGCCCGGCAGGGCTGACCGCGGCCATCTATCTCGCGCGGTTCCACCTCTCGATCCGGCTGTTCGACTGCGGCAGCAGCCGCGCGGCGCTGATCCCGTGCACGCATAACCATGCGGGGTATCCCGAAGGCATCCGCGGCACGGAGCTACTAGCGCGGATGCTGGCGCAGGCGGAAAAATATGGCGCGGTCCGCGAAGGTGCGCGGGTGAACGCGATCGAGGTGGACGACGATGGGTTCACGGTGCGGATCGGCGATCGGCGGGCCCGGGCGCGGAGCGTCCTGCTCGCGACCGGCGTGGTCAACAACCGCCCCGACATGCCCGATGCGATCCACGACGAGGCGCTCGAGGCTGGCCTGTTCCGCTATTGCCCGATCTGCGACGGTTATGAGGTAACCGACAAGCGCGTCGGGGTGATAGGCACAGGCGGCCACGGCATGCGCGAGGCACTGTTCCTGCGCGGCTACACGAAGGACGTGACGCTGATCGCGCCCGAGGGTGGCCATGACCTCGATCCCGCATGCGAGGCGGCGCTCGACGATGCCGGGATCGTCCGGGTGGGCGGTCCCTGCGGCAATTATGCGATCGAGGGGGACAGGCTCGCGCTCGACACGGTCGAGGGCCGCATGGCGTTCGACAGCGTCTATCCGGCGCTAGGCTCGGTGATCCGATCGGAACTCGCCGTTGCGGCGGGTGCGAGCGCTTCCGAGGATGGCTGCCTGGAGGTGGACTCGCATCAGCGGACGTCGATCCCCGGGCTATTCGCCGCCGGTGACGTCGTGAAGGGTCTGGACCAGATCAGCCATGCGATGGGCGAGGCCGGCGTCGCCGCCACGACGATCCGCAACATGCTCGCCCAACAGAAGCCTTTGCGAAGATAGGCAGATTGTTTCCCCGCAAAGGCAGGGACCCAGACTGGGCTCCTGCCTTCGCGGGAGAACAAGACTTAATCGGCGGCGAACGAGGCCTCTACGACGAGCCTTTCCGCATTCCACTCGGGGACTGCTTCGACACGCATCGGGACCATGAAGCGCTTGCCGGGCTTGTCGTCCACCGGTAGGCGTTCGATCTCGATCACGTCGCCCGCGCCGAAATTGTCGATCGCGACTACGCGACCGATCGCTTCGCCATCCGTCGACACCACGTCCAGCCCGATCACGTCGGTATGATAATATTCACCATCCTCAAGCGGCGGCAACGATGCGCGCGGCACAGTCAGCTCAGTACCGCGCATCGCCTCTGCAGCGTTACGATCGGCGACCTCGGCGAAGCGCGCGATCATGCCGTTGTTGCCGCTGCGGGCGGACTTCAGCGACAGCGCGCCGTTGTTGAAGCTCTTATAGCTCCCGAAATTCTCGGCGAAGACCTTGAGCCGCACTTCGCCACCGATGCCGTGGGCACCGATGACGACGGCGAGCGTCACTTCATCCTTGCGCGGAGCCTTCATCGCGGCCGGGGGTGTCGTCGGAGCCTTCGGCGGGGTCGTCGGCGGAGACGCCTTGGTTGGTGGCATCTTCGATGTCCTCGGGTGCTGGGGCTGTGCGGGGGTCGGATTCGGGGGCCATCATGCGCTCCTTTTCGGGGGGTACCGAGAGGAGAACGCATGACGCGCCGATCGGGTGCGGTTGGCTACCCGTAGTAGGAACGGGAGAAGCTTCCCGCCCTTCGTCACCCCGGGCTTGTTCCGGGGTCCACTGTTCCGCGTACCCAATGCTCTCGGATTCACGGACGAGTGGATGCCGGAACAAGCCCGGCATGACGGAGAGGAGGCGGAGGGACCAAGCCCCCCGCCCCCCGAATATTACGAAGCGCTCGTAGCGTCTTCGATTTCAGCAGCGGCGACCTGCTCGGTCTCTTCGTTGCTGCCGGTCGCAGGTGCAGCCTTTGCAGCCGCTTCGGCCTCGGCAGCTTCGGCCGCCTTGGTCGCACGCTCTTCAGCGCGCTCGGTGGCCTTCTCGCCGGGCTTGCCCTTGTTCGGGTTGTTGCGTGCCGAACGCTCGAGCACGCCAGCCTGGTCGAGGAAGCGCGCGACGCGGTCGGTCGGCTGCGCGCCGACACTCAGCCAATGCTTCGCGCGGTCGGCGTCGAGCTGCACGCGCTGCTCGTTGTCCTTGGCGAGGAGCGGGTTGTAGTTGCCGATCTTCTCGATGAAGCGGCCATCACGCGGGCTGCGCGCATCGGCAACGACGATCTTGTAATAAGGACGCTTCTTGGAGCCACCGCGCGCGAGGCGAATGTTGATTGCCATGATATTTTCCTTCGTTTTCTAGATAGATCCCCGAGCAAAGCCGAGGTGTCGTGGTTGGATAAGAGGTTATTTCTTCTTCAGAAAATCGTCGAAACCGGCCGGCATCTGCGGCATCTTGGGGCCACCGAGCCCCGGAAGCCCGCCGCCGGACGAACCGCCCGGCAGGCCACCAGCGCCAGCCTTGTTGAGCATGTCGCCCATCTGCGGCCCGCCGATCGCATTGCCGATCCCGCCGAGACCGCCGCCAAGGCCGCCCTTGCCGAGCATCGCCATCATGCCCTTCATGCCGCCCATCTTCTTGATCTTCTTCATGGCGGTCGACATTTCGAGGTGCATTTTCAGCAGCTTGTTGACTTCCTGCACGGTCGTCCCGGAACCCTTGGCGATGCGGATCTTGCGCTTGGCGTTGATCAGTTCGGGCTTGTTGCGCTCCTTGATCGTCATCGAGCCGATCATCGCGTCCATGTGCACGAGCACCTTTTCGCCACCGACCGACGCGACCGCGCCCTGCGCCTTCTTCATGCCGGGGATCATGCCCGCCAGCGCGCCGAGCCCGCCCATCCGCTGCATCTGCGCCAGCTGGGCGCGCAGGTCGTTCATGTCGAACTGACCCTTGGCCATCTTGGCGGCCATCCGCTCGGCGTCTTCCTGCTGGATAGACTCCGCGGCGCGCTCGACCAGGCTGACGACGTCGCCCATGCCGAGGATACGGCCGGCGACGCGTTCTGGGTGGAATGACTCGAGCGCGTCGAGCTTCTCGCCGGTCCCTGCAAACTTGATAGGCTTGCCGGTGACCGCGCGCATCGACAGCGCCGCGCCGCCGCGCGCATCGCCGTCCATGCGGGTCAGCACGATACCCGTCAGCGGCACCTGGTCGGAGAAGTTCTGCGCGACGTTGACCGCGTCCTGACCGGTCAGCGAGTCGACGACCAGCAGGATCTCGGCCGGGTTCGCAACGTCGGCGACCGCCTTCATCTCGTCCATCAACGCCTGGTCGACATGGAGTCGGCCGGCTGTGTCGAGCATCAGGACGTCATAGCCCTGGAGCTTGGCCGCCTGCATCGCGCGACGGGCGATATCGACCGGCTGCTGGCCGGCCACGATCGGCAGCGTCGCGACCTCGATCTGCGTGCCGAGCGTTGCCAACTGCTCCTGCGCGTTCGGGCGATTGACGTCGAGCGACGCCATCAGCACCTTTTTGCGCTCGCGACTGCCCTGTCCAAAATTGGCCTGCCCCGCCGCCAGCCGTTTGGCGATCTTGGCGGTCGTGGTCGTCTTGCCCGAACCCTGAAGGCCGACCATCATGATGACGGCCGGCGGGGTAACGCCCAGCTCCAGCTCCGAGGCTTCGGAACCGAGCATCTCGACCAGCGCATCGCTGACGATCTTGACGACCTGCTGGCCCGGCGTGACCGAGCGCAGGACGTTTTGGCCGATCGCCTTCTCGGTCGCCTTGTCGACGAACTCGCGTGCGACGGGCAGCGCGACGTCGGCTTCGAGAAGCGCGACGCGTACCTCGCGCATCGCCGAACGCACGTCCGCTTCGGTCAGCGCACCCCGGCCGCGAAGGCGGTCGAAGACGCCGCCAAGTCGATCGCTCAGGCTTTCGAACATCGAAATACTCCCTATCACCGTCGCCAAACGCAAAAGCGCCGGCGGGCGAAACCTCGCCGGCCAGCGTGCATCCTTGGATGCTCGTCATATGCGCTCCGTAACGGAACGTGGCGGGTCCACTACTGGAAGTGGGGTGGAAGTGCAAGACGGGTCCCGACTTGCCCCATTTCCTCGGTCAAGCCGGAACAAGCCCGGCATGACAGATGCGCGCAACCAATCGCGTCTGTGCCACGCCCTGCCCCGCGCTAACGCCGCCTTAACACCTCCTACACTTCTCGCATGGCACACCGGCAACCAATCAAGGACCGGACATCCACATGACCGCAAAGTCGGCGGCGACGCGTTCGCCCCGCAACATCAGTCGGGAATTCATGACCGGCGCCGTGACGGGCGCCGCCATTCTGCTGTTCGTCGGCACCGGCGGTACGGTGCTCGTCAAGGCGCTGGCGAACCTGCACGGCAGCAACGCGGTAATCGACCGGACATTGATTGCCACGATGCTGCTCAATATCTCGCTGATCCTGTTCGGCTGGTTCCGCTACCGAGCGCTGGCCGAGGAACTGAGCGACCTGACCGAAGCCGGCCACCGTGCGCAGGCCCTGGCGCAGCGCGATCCGCTGACCGGCCTCCTCAACCGTCGCAGCCTGTCCGAGGACGGCGCGACCTTGTTCGCCAGCGCCCGCCGCCGCGGCAAGGCAATGGCCCTGCTGACAATCGACGTGGATCATTTCAAAAGCGTCAACGACCTGCACGGCTATGCGGTCGGCGACCTGCTGCTCGCCTATGTCGCCGAGACGATCGCGGCGATTGCGCCCGGCGCCAGCCTGCTCGCGCGGCTTGGCGCGGATGAGTTCGCCTGCGCGTTCGTGTTCGATTCCGCGCACAAGAACGTTGCCGATCGGATCGCCGAACGCATGGTCGCCGGCCTCGCGCTCCCGTTCCGCAGCAACGGCGTCGAGATCCATATGAGCGTGTCGATCGGTATCGCGCGCTCGGACTTCGACTGCGCCTCGGTCGACGGGTTGTTGCGTAACGCCGACATCGCGCTCCACGCCGCCAAGACCGCGGGGCGCGGCCGGCATGCCTGGTTCGATCGCTCGATGGAACGCTCGCTGCAACTGCGCGGAGAACTCGAAGCGGGCCTGCGCCATGCGATCCCCGCGGAGGAAATCGTCCCTTATTTCGAGCAGCAGGTCGACCTGACCACCGGCCGCATTACCGGCTTCGAAGTCCTCGCACGCTGGGAACACCCGACACGCGGCACGATCGCCCCGGACGTCTTCATTCCCATCGCCGAGGAGATCGGGCTGATCGGAGAGCTCTCGCTGTCGATCATGCGCCAGGCATTCGCCGCCGCGCGCGACTGGGACGCGGCCCTCAGCCTGTCGGTCAACGTCTCGCCGCTGCAACTGCGCGACGCATGGCTCGCACAGAAGATCATCAAGACGCTGGTCGAGACGGGCTTCCCCGCCAGCCGGCTCGAAATCGAGATCACCGAGACCGCGTTGTTCGACAATCTCCCGCTCGCGCAGTCGATCGTCGGGAGCCTGAAAAACCAGGGCATCCGCCTCGCCCTCGACGATTTCGGTACCGGCTATTCGAGCTTGGCGCATCTGAGGGCGCTGCCCTTCGATCGGATCAAGATCGACAAGAGTTTCGTCACCTCTATCCTGGACAACCCCGAGAGCATGGCGATCGTGAACACGATCGTGCGGCTGGGGGACAGCCTCAACCTGCCCACGACCGCAGAAGGGATCGAGGACGCCGCGATCGAGGAACGCCTGCGTGCGATCGGATGCGCGAAAGGCCAGGGGTATCTGTACGGGCGACCGCTCGGCACGGCACAGGTCCGGCGCTTGCTAGCGGAAAAGCGGCTCCTGGCACAGCGCCCAGACCGCGATGCGCCACCACCGCGAGGGATTGCGCCTCGATTGGCGAGCTGACTGCGAGCACTGTGCCCCCATCTACCAAGCACCACCCCGGCGGAGGCCGGGGCCCAATTGGAAAGGTCGCAGTAACCGCGGATAGGCCGTAGTTAGCAACGATCCCCAACTGGGCCCCGGCCTTCGCCGGGGTGGTGTTGGGTGAAGGCCCACTCCCCAATCTGTTCTCCCGCGAAGGCGGGAGCCCAGGACCAAGCAGCGCTCCGTTTGATACCCTGGGCTCCTGCATCCGCAGGAGAACGGCGGTGGACAGCCGGGCATTTCCCACAGACCACAAACCGCAAAGCGTGGACTTCCCCCCCCGCCCCTCCTAAATCGCGCCCCCTGTCATCCGCCCCCGCGCCAGAGGTCATCAGCCTCGGCTGCCGCCTCAACATCGCCGAAAGCGAGACCATCCGCGCGCTCGTCGCCGGGCGGGACATGGTCGTGGTCAACAGCTGCGCGGTCACCAACGCGGCGGTTAAGGCGACGCGGGTGGCGATCCGCCGCGCGAAACGCGACCGCCCCGAGGCACAGATCGTCGTCACAGGATGCGCCGCGCAGATCGACCCCGCCAGCTTCGCCGCCATGCCCGAAGTCGACCGCGTCGTCGGCAACGCCGACAAGCTCACGTCGCAAGCTTGGCAGACCGAAGCCCCGGTCGTCGTCTCCGACATCATGCAGGTCCGCGAGACCGCCCCCCATCTCGCCGCCAGCTTCTCCGCGCACGCCCGCGCCTTCGTCGAGGTCCAGAACGGCTGCGACCATCGCTGCACGTTCTGCGCGATCCCGTTCGGCCGCGGGCCAAGCCGCTCGGTCCCCGCCGGCGCGGTCGTCGGAAGGATCGCCGACCTTGTCGACGCCGGCCACCGCGAGATCGTCCTCACCGGCGTCGACCTCACCAGTTACGGTCCCGACCTTCCCGGCGCACCGACGCTAGGCCAGCTCGTCGAACGCATCCTGCACCACGTGCCAAAGATCGAACGCCTGCGCCTGTCCTCGCTTGACGGCATCGAGATTGACGACCACC
>JAJNQF010000145.1 GCA_021154945.1 Sphingomonas sp. | reverse complement strand
AGCCGCCACGACCCGAGAGCGAACGTCCGCATGCGCGCGGGGCGATCCGGTCGGCGGTGGCGGACTGGCTGGCGGGGTCGCGTCATGCGGACTCGATCGCGGCCGTGCGCGGCGCGCATCCGCGGCATGGCGGGCAGGGGGCGTTGTATATCGTGCTGCGCCGCGGGCGGGATTAGGCGACATTAGGACTAATCCTCCCCCGCCAGGGGGAGGTGGCGCCGAAGGCGACGGAGGGGGAGGAACACGCCACGGCGGTTCTCCCTTACCTCCCCCTCCGACTGGCGAGAGCCAGCCACCTCCCCCTGGCGGGGGAGGATTAGATACTGCGTCGCCGATTTATCGCAGCGCCCGGTCGATCACGCCGGCATAGATATCCGTCAGCGCCAGCAGGTCCTCGACCGCGACTGCTTCGTCGACCTTGTGCATCGTCGCGTTGATCAGGCCGAACTCGACCACCGGGCACAGCTTCGAGAGGAAGCGCGCGTCGGAGGTGCCGCCGGTGGTCGACAACTCCGGCGTGATGCCCGTCGATGCGATGATCGCGTCAGACAGCAAAGCGGAAAACGCACCCGGCTCGGTCAGGAACGCTTCGCCCGAGACCTTGCCCGTCACTACCGCACCCGGCGCATGGCGTTCGGCAATCGTGTGAATGCGCTCGATCAGGTCGGCCCCGCGATGCCGATCGTTGAACCGGATGCTGAGCCGTGCCGACGCCTTGGCCGGGATGACGTTGTGCGCGGGGTTGCCGACCGTGATGTCGGTAACCTCGATGTTCGATGGCTGGAACCAGTCGGTCCCTTCGTCGAGCACGACGGTTTCAACCTCGGCCAGGATCGCGATCAGTCGCGGGATCGGGTTGTCGGCGAGGTGTGGGTAGGCGACGTGACCCTGCCGCCCGGGCACGTCGATCCAGATGTTCACCGAGCCGCGCCGCCCGATCTTCACCATGTCGCCGAGCCGTGCGGTCGAGGTGGGTTCGCCGACCAGGCAAAGATCGGGCACGATGCCCCGCGCGGCCATCCGCTCCATCAACGCGACGGTGCCGTAGGTCGCGGGGCCTTCCTCGTCGCCGGTGATTATCAGCGACAGCGTGCCGGCATCGCTGCGGCTGGCGGCAGCCACGAATGCGGCAACCGCGCCCTTCATGTCGACAGCGCCGCGTCCGTACAGCAGCCCGCCGCGGACTTCGCCGGACCAGGGGGAACCGGTCCAGCCCTCGCCCGGTGGAACGACGTCGACATGACCGGCGAACGCCAGATGCCGTGGTCCGGTCCCGCGTGTCGCGAGCAGATTCTCCACCGGACCGTCCGGAGCCTCGCCAACGACGAACCGATCGACCGCAAAGCCGAGCGGCTCCAGCGCCGCCTCCAGCACATCGAATACCTCGCCGCGCGCCGGCGTGACGCTATCCGCGCGCAGCAACGCCTGCGTGAGCGCGACGGGGTCGATCATGCGGTTGCGGGCGTGGGCTGCTCATATTGCTCGAGCACCCATTCCTCTTCCTGCGCGGCCGCGATCCAGTCCTGTATGAAGGGATGCTCGAACATCGCCTGCATGTAGCCGGCGGCAAAGCGCGCGATCGGCAGCTGGTAGGTGACGATCCGGGTAACGACCGGCGCGAACATGATGTCCGCCGCGCCGAACTGGCCGAACAGGAAATCGCCACCACCGCCGAAGCGCGCGCGAGCCTGCGCCCAGATCTCCATGATCCGCTGCAACTCGGCGAGCACGTCGTCGTCGGGCGTGCGCGCCGGAAACACCTGGCGGACGTTCATGCTGTGCTTGCGGCGCAGCGCGGCAAAGCTCGAATGCATCTCCGCCGCCATCGACCGCGCCATCGCCCGTGCGGCATTGTCCTCGGGCCAGAAGCGCTCGCGCCCGACCTTGTCGGCGAGATAGTCGACGATCGCGAGGCTGTCCCACACGACCGCGTCGCCGTCCCACAGGATCGGCACCTTGCCCGACGACGGCGCGAATTCGTTCCCTGAGCGGCGCTTTTCCCAATCGGCGTCGTACATCGGCACGACCACCTCCTCGAACGGCAGCCCGGACTGCTTGCACGCGAGCCAGCCGCGCAGTGACCAGGAGGAGTAGGCCTTGTTGCCGATGATCAGTTTCATGCGCGCGGTGCTAGGCGAGGGGACGGAAAGAGGCAACTCGCTCGCAGTCCCCTCTCGTGTCGTGCGGTCAGAACAGGCCCGGCACTTCGCGCTGTGCGGTGCCCGGGCGATCCGACATCAGCAGGTCGCGCCGCGTGTCGGCGGTACGGAGCGATCGTGCGTTCGCCGCGCCCGTGATCGGCGTACAACTCCGCCCAGCGAGAAAGTTCAGGGCTTGGCGCGTCGACGATTCGAACGGGTCGCCGAACTGGTAGCCGATATCGTCCGACGCCTGGCAGGACGCCTCGACCTTGGTGGCCAGCCCGTCATAGTAATCCCCGCTGCGCGCGGCGTTCTGGGTCGCAAGCGCCACCACGCGCAGGCGATCGTCGCACGCTTCCCTGTCGAGCGCGATCTGGCCGACCGGCTTGCCATAGGTGTTGGTGCCGATCAGTCCGGCGTTGCTGTGCAGGTACGGCGTGAACGCGTTGATGACGAGTTCGCTCGCCGACGCCGTGCCGCCCGTGCCGATGAATGCGATCCGCGTGGGCGCGATCGATTCGGGCTGCGGCGCGAAGAATCGTGTCGTGTTGTTCGAGGCCTTCTCCGTGCGGAAGGTGACGTAGTCGAAGACTTCGGAGGTCGACCGGGCACCACCGAGCAGATCGCCCAGATACTCCGCCGTCTCGATCAGGCCACCACCGTTGTAGCGCAGATCAATGATGACTTTCGTGACGCCCTTGGCGCGGAAATCGGCGAAGGCGGTCTTGAGCGCGGGCTCCGCGGTTTTGATGAACGTCCGCAGATTGATGTAGCCGACGCTCTGCCCGCCATCCTGGATGATCTTCGCGCCATAGCGGCTCGAGACCGGCAGCAACGAGAAGTCGGTCTTGGTAACGGTGACGGTACGCGTCCCCGCCGCGTCGTTGATCTGCATGACCCGTGCGGTTCCGGCGGTATCGGGGCCGAGCGCGGTAGTCAGCCCGGCGGTGCCTTCCGCGGCGACGATCGCACTGACGGTTCGAAGGGTGGCGGACGTCGTACCGATCGCCAGGATCTCCGTACCGCGATCGATCCCTGCCGCGAGCCCCGGCGCGCCTTCGAACGACTCCGCCGAGAACAGCCGCTGGCCGGACTGATCCAGCGCGAACCGGATCCCGAAGCCTGCGCTGGACCCGGCATTATAATAGGCGTTCTCTTCCTTGATCGACGTCAGATAGGTGAAAAACCGGTCTTTCCGCTGCGCCCGCGCGGTGGCGGTGAGCGCGTCGATATAGTCGTCGACCGTCGTGTAGGACGCGGTGCTCAGCGTCGCGGGCAGCGTGTCCGGGAACAGATACCATTCGCGGATTTGCGCCGCCGCCCAGTCCTGGCGTTCGCGCAGCGAGCATCCCGTGGAGGCCGTCGGAGCCGGCGCGGGCGTACTGCCGCCGGTCGAAATCGTGCCCTCGTCGCTGCCCCCGCAGCCCGACAGCATCACCGCCATCGCCAACATTCCCCCGAACGCCCTACGCATATCGTACTCCCCTTTTACGGGAAGCTACGGAGTTTGACGAACCGTGTCAGCCGGAAACCGAAGATCGGTCCGCAACCGTTCGTTTAGCTGACCGCTTCGACGACTGCTGCGCGGAGTTCGGGGATACCCATCCCGTATTCGCTCGACGTGACGAGGATGTCGGGATGCGCGGCCGGACGCTTGCGCGCCTCGATCGCGGTGCGCTCGGTCACCTCGACCAGTTCGGACGCCTTGATCTTGTCCGCCTTGGTCAGAACCATGCGGTAGCTGACCGCGGCCTTGTCGAGCATCTCGAGGATCTCGCGGTCGACGTCCTTGATGCCGTGACGCGAATCGATCAGCACGAGCGCGCGCTTCAACACGTCACGACCGCGCAGGAAATCGTTGATCAGGAATCGCCATTTCTTGACGACGTCCTTGGGTGCCTTGGCGAACCCGTAGCCGGGCATGTCGACGAGGCGGAACGCGAGCGGGGCGCCGACCTCGAAGAAGTTCAGCTCCTGCGTGCGGCCCGGCGTGTTCGACGTGCGTGCCATCGAATTGCGCCCGGTGAGCGCGTTCAACAGCGACGACTTGCCGACGTTCGAGCGGCCCGCGAACGCCACTTCCGGCACCGACGCGTCGGGCAGAAACTCGAGCGTCGGTGCCGACTTCAGGAAGCCGACATGGCCTGCGAACAGTTTCCGCGCATGCTCGAGCATCTCGGGCGTGAACGGCGCGTCGGTCTGCTCGAGATCCGGACCTAAGTTAGGGACGTCGTTCACTTGGTCACCGGCACTTTCAGGCCCGGATGGCGGGCGTATAACAGCTTCTGCTGGATGATGGTCAGGCAGTTCGACGTGATCCAGTACACCTGGAGGCCGACCGCGAACGGCGCCATCACGAACATCAGTACCCATGGCAGCAGCTTGAAGACCTGCTTCTGCGTGTCGTCCATCGGCGTCGGGTTCAGCTTGAACTGGAAGTACATGCTGATGCCCAGGATGATCGGCACGACACCGATCGCGATCATGTGCGGCGGCGTGAACGGCAGCAGGCCGAACAGGTTGAGCGGCGTGAGCGGATCGGGCGCGGACAGATCCTTGATCCACGCGACGAACGGCTGATGACGCATTTCGATCGTCAGCATCAGCACCTTGTAGAGCGCGTACATGATCGGGATCTGGAGCAGCGTCGGCGCGCAACCCGCGAGCGGATTGACCTTCTCCGCCTTGTACAGCGCCATCACTTCCTGCTGCATGCGGACCTTGTCGTCCTTATACTTCTCCTGCAGCAGCTTCATCTTCGGCTGGACGGCGCGCATCGCGGCCATCGACTTGAACTGGCGCTGCGCGATCGGAAACAGCAGGCCGCGGATCGTCACCGTCAGCAGGATGATGGCCACGCCGAAGTTGCCGACCATGCGGAACAGCCAGTCGAGATAATAGAAGATCGGCTTCTCGACGATCCGGAACCAGCCCCAGTCGATCGCGTAATCGAGCTTGGCGACGCCGCCGGCCTGATCGGTGTAGCGATCGAGCAGGCGGACTTCCTTGGCGCCGGCGAAGAAGCGGGACGTCTGCGTGATCGACTGGCCGGGTGCGACCTGCTTGGGCTGGAGCGCGTAGTCGGCCTGGTACGCCTTGTTGGCGCCGGCGCGGAACTGGCCGTCAAACGCCTGGCCTTGATCGGGGACGAGTGCCGTGAGCCAGTATTTGTCGGTAAAGCCGAGCCAGCCGCCGGTCGTCGTGAACTTCTGCGTGGCCTCGTCGATGTCCTTGTAGTCGGGGCGGTAATGCGCGCCGCCATTGTCGACCGACATCGGCCCGACATGGATCGTCATCGACGACGGATCCTTCGAGATGCCGACCCGGTTGACGAGGCCATAGGTGGCGACGGGGACGGGCGCGGTGCCGGCGTTCAGGACGGTCTGGCGGACCGTGAACATATAGTCCTGATCGACCGCGATCCGAATGCGGAAGCGCTGGCCGGTGGCGTTGGTCGCGTCGAGCGTGACCGGCGTGGTCGGTGTCAGCGTGGTCGCGCCCGAAGGGGTCCAGACGGCGTCTGCTGCGGGCGGTGCGAGGCCCTGCGCGCGCCAGCCGAAGCTTGCGAAATACGCGTCGGGCGCACCGGCGGGCGAGAGCAGGCGGATCGGCGGCGAGTTCTTCGCGACCGTCTCGTCATAGCCCTTGAGCACGAGATCGTCGATCCGCGCGCCCTTGAGGTTGATCGAACCGGACACGCGGGGCGTCTCGATACGGATGCGCGGGGTGCTGGCGATCACGGCGTTGCGATCACCGATGGCTGCGGCACCGTCTGCGGCTGGATCGGCCGCGGGGTTCGCGACCGGCTTGGTCTTGCCGCCTTCGATCTTCGTGACCGGTGGATTCGCGGTCGGGAAGAACTTGCCCTGGATCAGCGGCCATCCGAACAGGATCAGCGCCGCGATCACCGCGAACAGCACGAAATTCTGCTTGTCGTCTTTCACAGGGCGGCGTCTTTCAATTTCTTGTCGATATCTGGGTCGCGGTCAGGAACCGGGTCAGGTCCGTACCCGCCCCACGGATGGCAACGCGCGATGCGCTTCGCCGCCAACCAGCCCCCCTTGAGCGCGCCATAGCGCCCAACGGCCTCTATTGCATAGGCTGAACACGAAGGATCGTAGCGGCAACTCGACGGCAGGACGAGGGAAGGGCCGAGTTGCCAGCCGCGGGCGATGAGGATGAGGAGGCGGGCTAGCATGGTGGGGCCGACGCTATATTGCCCTCAAATTGTTTCCCCGCGAAGGCGGGGACCCAGACTGGGCTCCCGCCTTCGCGGGAGAACAAGGAACGGGGTAGGCGCGTCGAGCAACACTCGTTCCTCCGCCATCTCAACCCCCGCGCCACCCCGGCGAAGGCCGGGGCCCAATTGGGGGACATCGATAACGAGGCGCAGCCATTCATCACGGCCGCTTTCCCAATTGGGCCCCGGCCTTC
>JAJNQF010000141.1 GCA_021154945.1 Sphingomonas sp. | reverse complement strand
GAAGCGCACGCCGTATTTGCGCAAGGTGGCCCGCGAAGCCTGGTCGAGATCCTTCATCTCGGCCGAGATCTTCGAACGCTCCAGCACGCCGAGCGCCTCGACCAGCTGGAACGCGATGCCGCGCCCGATGCCGGTGATGTCCTCGGCCTTCGACAGGCCGAACAGCGGCCCCAGCAGCTTTTCGATATGCGTCTTCAGCCACAGGTCGAGCCGCGCCTGCACTGCCTCGCGCGGCGCGCCGGAGAGGCGATCGTCGGCAACGATGCGGATGCGCGGATGCAGCGCGTCGTCGGCCGCGACCAGCTTGGCGACCGCGTCGCCGGTCCAGCGGATGGTGCCGTCGCTGGTCAGCACGAACTGGTCGTCGGGCGCGGCGGCAAGCTTGGTGGCGCGCGCATCGATCTCGCTGGCGAGCACCTGCTGGGCGGCGGCCTGCAATGCTTTCGCATCCGAGCCGGCTTCCGCGGCATCGGGGGCAAAGGTAAATCCATCGAGGCGGCCGATCGCATGTCCCTCAACGATCACTTCGCCGGTCTTGCCAATTTCCGTATTCAAAACTGAGTTCTCCCGCAGGCGGCGCATCAATACACTGGTACGGCGGTCAACGAAACGCTCCGTAAGCCGTTCATGCAGCGCATCGGATAATTTATTTTCCACCTCGCGGGCGATCCCCTGCCAGTGATCGGGGTCGGACAGCCAGTCCGGCCGGTTGGCGACGAAGGTCCAGGTGCGGATTTGCGCGATCCGGCCCGACAGCGTGTCGATATCGCCGGTGACGCGGTCGGCCTGGTCGACCTGGGCGGCGAACCATGCGTCGGGGATCCGGCCCCTTTTCATCAAGAATGCATAAAGCGTGGTCACCAGCTCGGCGTGGGCGGCGGGCGCCAGCCGCCGGTAATCCGGGATCTGGCAGGCATCCCACAGCCGTTCCACGGCATCGGCGCCGTGGGCCATGTCCCTCACCTCGCCGTCGCGCGCCGCATGATCGAGCACGCGCAAATCTTCGGCAATCGGCGCGCGGGTCAGCGCCTCGTGGCCGGGCGAGAGCGCCAGCGACACCTGCAGGCTCCCGAGCGAGGAGAAATCCAGTTTCGAGTTGCGCCACTGCAGCAATTTGACGCTGTCGAACGTGTGGTTCTGCAGCGCGTTCACCAGTTCCGGTTCGAACGGCGCGCAGCGGCCGGTGGTGCCGAAGGTGCCGTTGCGGGTGGCGCGCCCGGCACGGCCCGCGATCTGCGCGAACTCCGACGGGTTGAGCCGTCGGAACTGATAGCCGTCATATTTGCGGTCGGAAGCAAACGCGACGTGATCGACGTCGAGGTTAAGCCCCATGCCGACGGCGTCGGTGGCGACGAGGTAATCGACGTCGCCGTTCTGGAACATCGCGACCTGCGCATTGCGGGTGCGGGGCGACAGCGAGCCCAGCACGACGGCGGCGCCGCCATGCTGGCGGCGGATCAGTTCGGCGATGGCGTAGACTTCATCGGCCGAGAACGCGACGATCGCGGTGCGCCGGGGCTGGCGCGTGATCTTGCGGTCGCCGGCGAATTCGAGCTGCGAGAGTCTCGGCCGCGTGACGATGGAGGCGCCCGGCAGCAGCCGCTCGATGATGGGACGCATCGTCGCAGCCCCGAGCAGCAGCGTCTCGTCGCGGCCGCGGCGGTGCAGGATGCGGTCGGTGAACACGTGCCCGCGCTCGAGGTCGGCGGCGATCTGGATTTCGTCGACGGCCAGGAACGACACGTCGAGATCCCGCGGCATCGCCTCGACCGTGGAGACCCAGTAGCGCGGGTTCTTCGGCTTGATCTTCTCCTCGCCGGTGATCAGCGCGACGGCCTCGCTGCCCGCGCGATCCACGATCTTGTTGTAGACCTCGCGCGCCAGCAGCCGCAGCGGCAGGCCGATCACCCCGGAGGAATGCGCCAGCATCCGCTCGATCGCCAGATGCGTCTTGCCGGTGTTGGTCGGTCCGAGCACGGCGGTGACGCCGGCGCCGGGCGCGCGATCGGCCGCGTAGGTGGAGGGTGAGAAAGCCATTATGTGCAGGTGTTTCTTTTAGGGTGCCGTCGCTCAAATCGTAGGTGCCGCAATCCCGGGGCGCCGCGTCAGCGGCGCCTCGAAGGATGAATGGCGCCCGTGGGCTTCATGGTTCGAGACGGCGCTGACGCGCCTCCTCACCATGAGGGTGTATCATTGGAGGACGGAAGCCCTTCGGTCGTCCGGCGTCAAATTCCGCCGATTCTGTTTCAGTTTGCGACGGCGATGCGATCGCGGCTTAAGGTCTGGAACGAGTCTGGAACGAAACGCGCCCGAATCGCTGACTCTTCCCGAAACCCGATACGTTCACCGCAACATCTCGCGCTGAAGCGCCTCGGACAATACTAGATCAAGTTTACAGCGACACCACAAGCGGCGCTGCGCGGCTCAAATCCTTAACGGCCGGAGTCGAATCAGAACCGGTCAAGAGTCAAGGCTCATGGTCGTCATTCCGGGATGGTCCGAAGGACCAGACCCGGAATCTCG
>JAJNQF010000140.1 GCA_021154945.1 Sphingomonas sp. | reverse complement strand
GACGATGGGGCTGGGAATGGGGGTTGGGAATGATGAAACGGTAGGGGCTCAATTGCGTCCGCGCCAAGCTTGGTTCCTCCCGAAGGCGGGGAACCAGACTGGGCTCCCGCCGTCGCGGGAGAACAAGAAGGGGTAGCTTCGGTTAACTTCGCTCGCTGGGCTCGGATTGATCGACCGCTCTCGCCACCCATATCCCTCCAGAGAGACTTCCCCCAAAAAACCCAAGGAACATCCGTGACCGAAGACAGCGGTAACAGCGCCGGACGCGCGATCCCGAGCGGCCGTCTCGCTCGCCTCGGCGTCTTCGGCAAACTCGCGGGCGGGGTCGCGAGCGGCGTCGTCGCCGAGGGCGCGCGTCGGCTTGCCAGCGGCGAACGTCCCAAGATCGGCGATCTTCTCCTTACCCCCGCCAACGCCACGCGAGTCGCCGACCAGCTCTCCCACCTCCGTGGCGCAGCGATGAAGCTCGGCCAGATGATCTCGATGGACGCGGGCGACATGCTCCCGCCCGAGCTTGCGACTATTCTCGCACGGCTTCGCAACAACGCGCACCACATGCCGCCGCAGCAGCTCGACCGCGTGCTCGCCGCCGAATGGGGCAAGGACTGGCGTCGCCGCTTCGCGCATTTCCAGGCACACCCGGTCGCTGCCGCTTCGATCGGCCAGGTTCACCGTGCCCGCCTGCCCGACGGCACCGAGCTGGCGATCAAGGTCCAGTATCCCGGCGTGAAGGAGAGCATCGACGCGGATGTCGACAACGTCGCGACGCTGCTCCGCGTGTCGGGGATGCTGCCCAAGTCGCTCGACATCGCGCCGTTGCTGGACGAGGCGAAGAAGCAGCTCCACGAGGAAGCCGATTACCTTCGCGAGGCGCAGATGCTCGCGCGCTACGGCGATCTGCTCGCCGACCAGCCACAGTTCGTCGTCCCCACGCTCCATTCCGATCTCACCACGCCGCGCGTCCTCGCGATGAGCTTCGTTACCGGCGTTCCGGTCGAGACATTGGAGACCGCGCCGCAGGTCGTGCGTGACCGCGTCATGCACGACCTGATCTCGCTCGTGCTGCGTGAACTGTTCGATTGGCGGCTGATGCAGACCGATCCGAACTTCGCCAATTATCGCTGGCAGCCCGAAACCGAGAAGCTGGTCCTGCTCGATTTCGGTGCCGCCCGCCCCCTCCCCGCCGAAACCGGCGAAGGCTATCGCCGACTGCTCACCGCGGCGCTGGCGGGCGATCGTGATGCAGTCCGCGAAGCCGCTATAGCCGCCGGTTTTCTCGGCGAAGCGGCCGTCCTCCAGCACCGCGCGCTGGTCGACCGGATGATCGACGTGATCCTCGCAGAACTCGCCAAGCCCGGCCCGTTCGACTTCGGCGACCGCGCGTTCGTCGGCGTGCTGCGCGAACAGGGCACCGAGATCGCGCGCGACCGCGATACGTGGCACCTGCCGCCGATCGATACGCTGTTCGTCCAGCGCAAGATCAGCGGCACCGCGCTGCTCGCCGCGCGGTTGAAGGCGCAGGTCGACGTCCGTGCGATGGTCGCAGCCTATTGCGACGGCGCGCCATCGTGAGGTTCAGCGCAACTTCAGCGCCCGCTGCACGCCGGCCCAGCTGACATATTTGAAGTTCTGCGTGGCGGGGGCGTTGTCGCCGTCCTGCGCTACCAGCAGGCCGCGCGGGTAGGCCGGGCCGAAATCGCCGAGCATCAGGTCGATGCCGTCGGTGTCGCTGATGCCGTCGATCGGGCCGCTGCCGATCCGGAAGCGGCCGGCATAGGTGACGTCCGGCAGGCGATAGAGCGTGTAGGCGTTGTCGCCCTGGCTCGACACGACGAGATAGCCGCCGCTCTTGCCGAAGGGCGCGAGCGCGAGGCCTTCGGCGTCGGCGACCAGCGTCTTGCCGTCGACCTTGGCGATCGGCGTTGCGGTCACCGGTGCGGATGGGTCGGCATCGAAGCGCCAGAGCCCGACATCCTCTTCCGCGACATAAAGCTGACCGGCGCGATCGTCGACGACGCAGCCTTCCGACTGGGTGCCGAGCTTCATCGAGCGGACCGTCGTGACCTTTGGCGTCGTCCCGGACAGGTCGATCGCGACTTGGTCGATGCGGCCGTCCTTGAGCACGACGAAGCCGAACAACGCCTTGTCGCTGGCACGGGTCCAGAGGCACATGCCGTAGGCCTCGCCCGCACCGACCGGGAAGCGACCGAGCGGCACGAGCTTTGCCGCCGCCGTGTCGAGCGTGAACAGCGAGACATGTGCGGTCGCCGCTTCGGCGCGGTCGCTGGCAGCGGCAATCACCCGTCCGCCGAGATCGCGAAGATCGACGTTGTTCAACCGTGCGGCCGGCGTGAAGCTCAGTCGCTTGCCCGTCAGGCTGTAGACGTGGATGCCGGCCTTCTTGTCGGTGCCGATGACGAGGCTCTTCGATGGATCGGCGGCGTTGCGCCAGATCGCGGGATCGTCCGCGGCATCGGCGGCGGTGTCGACCGGATCGGTCTCCGCGGTCGCCGCAACCATAGGTACCTCGACCGCCACCGGGACCGAGGTCGTTGCACACCCCGCGAGCAGCAACGCGGCAAAGGGAAGCGCGCGCAT
>JAJNQF010000015.1 GCA_021154945.1 Sphingomonas sp. | reverse complement strand
ATGTACGAGGTCTCGAGGCTCGCGCGACCCGAGGCGTAGAAGATGACCTTGGTCGGGTCGTAGGTCTTCAGCTTGGCACCGATGCCCGCGAACGCCTCGTCCCAGCTGCACGCGGTGTATTTGTCGGTGGTCGGATCGTATTTCAGCGGATGCGTCAGGCGCCCGGCCTGTTCGAGATCGTAATCCTTCCAGCCCAGCAGTTCGCTGACCGTGTGCTGCTCGAAGAATGCGGGGGTGACGCGGAACGAGGTCAGTTCCCATGCGGTAGCCTTCGCCCCGTTCTCGCAGAACTCGGCGACATGCGGATGTGCGGGCTTGCCCCACGCGCAGCTGACGCAGGCAAACCCGTCGGGCTTGTTCTGCCGCGCGAGTTCGCGGATGACCTCCGGCCCGACCTTCTCGCGGGCGGAAATCTCGACGAGCGACTTCATTGAGCCCCAGCCGCCTGCTGGTGCCGTGTAGTCCTCGATCTCTACGGTCCGGTCGTCGCTCATGCTCATCTCCGCTTTTATACCCCAACGAAGCGGCAAAGCTTTCGATGCAGGCGGCACAGATTTACCGGCGGTTCAAATCCGGGCGCGCATCCCCTAGATGCGATTACGAATCTCCAAGGAACAATGATGACGACCCATACCACCCGCATGCTTATCCTCGGCTCGGGGCCTGCCGGGCTCTCGGCTGCGATCTATGGCGCGCGTGCCGGGATGGCGCCGATCGTCGTGCAGGGTATCCAGCCCGGCGGCCAGCTGACCACGACCACTGATGTCGAGAACTATCCCGGCTTCAAGGACGTGATCCAGGGGCCGTGGCTGATGGAGCAGATGCAGGCGCAGGCCGAGCATGTCGGCACGCGGATGATGTGGGACACCATCGTCCAGGTCGACCTGACCAGCCGTCCGTTCCGCCTGATCGGCGACAGCGGCGACGTGTATGAGGGCGACACGCTGGTGATCGCGACGGGCGCGCAGGCAAAGTGGCTCGGGATCGACAGCGAGGAGCCGATGAAGGGCAAGGGCGTCAGCGCCTGCGCGACCTGCGACGGCTTCTTCTATCGCGGCAAGAAGGTGGCCGTGATCGGCGGCGGCAATACCGCGGTCGAGGAGGCGCTGTACCTTACCAACCATTCGCCCGACGTGACGCTGATCCACCGCCGCGATTCGCTGCGGTCGGAGAAGATCCTCCAGGAGCGCCTGTTCGCGCACAAGGGCGTGACGGTGCTGTGGAACAAGGAAGTTCGCGAGTTCGTCGACGGCGGCGGCAATGCGGGGCTGGTCGCACTGGAGCTGGAGGACACGGTCACCGGCGAGCGCTCGCGGCTGGCGGTCGATGGCGGGTTCGTGGCGATCGGCCACCATCCGGCGACCGAGCTGTTCCGCGGGCATATCGATCTCGATTCGGATGGGTATATCTCGGTCGAGACCGGCTCGACCCGCACCAGCGTCGAGGGCGTGTTCGCGTGCGGGGACGTGGCGGACAAGGTGTATCGTCAGGCAGTGACCGCGGCCGGCACGGGCTGCATGGCGGCGCTGGATGCCGAGCGCTTCCTGGCCGCGGCCGAGTTTGCGGAGCTTGCCGAAGCCGCTGAATAACCGGCGTTATCGGGAAAGAAGATTAGGCCAGGTTACGCCTAAGTGCGGTCTCCAGCGCGGCGCCGGCCGGGCCGGTGAAGCTGTGGGAATCGGTGTCGATCGTCTCTAACGGGACGGCGGCGCCGGCTGCCGCTGCGAAGGCGATGGCAGTCGCGTCGCCGCGGGCCAGGATGACGGCGGCGTCGGTTTGCCAAGCTGCGATCGCGGTCAGGACCCGGCTGGCTAGCGGGTTTCGGCTTTCCTGATCAGTCTGAACGATCCTCGACAAGCCCTTGATAAGGCTCGTGATATTCAAATTTCCAGACAGCGCTCGGCGCAATGTCGCGGGGTCTCGCAACGCTGTGCGGTAATGATGTCGGATGGCGGCGGCGGGGGGGAGGTCATCGATCGGTTCGATGACCCAGGGGTTGGCGAGGACGACCTTGTCGAAGCCGGCCGACCGTCCGAATAGCGCCAGCGTGCTGGCTGCGTCGCAATTGCCGAAGCCGATCAGGCGGGTGACATGCGGGGCTGCGTGCCGGAACGCAGCAACCGCTGCGATCAGGTCGGGCTCTGCGGTCAGGAAGCCGCCATTGTCGCCTGTCGAGTCTCCAACGCCGCGGCGGTCGTAGCGGAAGACGGGCGTGCCGGTGGCCGCCAGGCGTTGGGCGAGCATCGCCATCCCGCGGTGCGCGCCGCTGCGGATTTCGTTGCCGCCGGAGACGATGAGAAGTCCGGTCGTGCCGGGTGCCTCGTCCAGCGTGGCGGCAAGCGTTTCGCCTTCGCATGCGAACCCGATCAGCCTTCGCATGATGCTATCCAGTGTGCGATATCGGCTGCAAGCTGTTGTGCTAACCCGATATCGTTGCCGGGTTCCGACCGGCGCCATAGCGGCGCTCCGGCATAGGTCGCGTCGGCGGCTCGGGGATCGGTATCCAGGCGTACGACCCGGTACCGGCC
>JAJNQF010000089.1 GCA_021154945.1 Sphingomonas sp. | reverse complement strand
GGCGGGGACCCAGGCTGGGCTCCCGCCTTCGCGGGAGAACAAGTAGGCGGGTGCCGAGGCCATTCCGATCCCCGTTTCCAAGCTTCATTCCGTCACTCCAGCGAAAGCTGGGGTATCTCTTGAGGCCAGCGACGTTCGCCACACGATGAGATCCCAGCTTTCGCTGGGATGACGGATTCAGGGGTGGGGGCCGGCGCGGGTCTGGTTCCGGGTGCGGTCACGTATCGTAAGACCATAGAATCACGGTCCGCTTCCGACGATGCCGCGGGCAGCAACCAGACACGAAAAGGGCGGCCCCGCGAGAAGCCGCCCTTTTTCGTCCACCGGTAAAACCCCGATCAATTCGCGGTCGTGCGCGCGTCCTGGCCGTCGCCTTCCGGGGCCGCGACGATGTCCCGCGTGGTCGAGCCCTTGTCGACCACCGTCGTGCCGGGATCGCCGACGCTGGAGCGGATGCCGGGATCGTCGCTATCCGCACCCGCGTCGTTGATCACGCCGGTTTCGGCCGCACTGCGCGCCGCGGTGCCGCCGAACAGCGCGTCGAGCGTCTGCGCGTTGGCCGCGGTATACTGCGGGCGGGCGGCGCCGGGCTGTGGCGGGACCAGCGCGAAATCGGGCGGGATCACCAGCGGTGCCTGGCGCGCGACCGCGAACTCGTCCGGGCGCGCACGATCGAGGCTTCGGCCTGCCCCGCAACCCGAAAGCAGCGCGACGCAGGTGAGGCCGGCGGCCAAGGGTACGAACTTACGCATGGGAATTCTCCACAGGGGGCTTCTCGCGCACGAGCAGCGCCCGAACAAGCAGGACGAGCACGCCGACAGTAATCGCTGCATCGGCGACATTGAAGACCAAAAACGGACGCCACTCGCCGATATGCAGGTCGCAGAAATCGACCACATAGCCGAGCCGGATCCGGTCGAGGATATTGCCGATCGCCCCGCCAAGCACGAAGCCGAGCGCGACCTGGTCGGCGGGGTTCTTCTCGCGCGTCATCCACACCGCGACGCCGATCGCGATCGCGCCGGTCAGCAGCACCAGCGCCCAACGGGTGAGGTGGCCGTCGGCGGGGAGCAGCCCGAGCGAGATGCCGATGTTCGGCACGAAGCGCAGGTCGAAGAACGAGGTGATCGTCTGCGAGTCGCCCAGCGAGTCGATCCCGAGCGGCTTGGTCACCGCCCATTTGCTGAGCTGATCGGCGAGGAAAAGCGCGATCGCCGCGCCGAACCCGGCTTTGGGGAGGTTACGCATGCGCTACCACCTCTTCGCACCGATCGCAGAGGTCGCCGTCGACCTTCACCTCGGGGAGATGGCGCCAGCAGCGGCCGCATTTGTGGAAGTCGGTGCGGGTCACGGTGACGTCGTCGCCCGGCGTGACCTTGGCGACGATGAACGCTTCGGCCAACTCCGCTGCTTCATTCGGCGTAAGAGGTGATACCGATCGAATCGTTACCTCTGCCTCTAAGCTTGAGCGAACAGTCTTTTCGCGACGCATAGGTTCGATTGCTTCGGTGACGGTTTCGCGCAGCGCACGGATCTGCGTCCACTTCTTCCCGATAGCAACGCCATCCTCCACCTCTGGCAGCGACGGCCATTCGAGGTAGTGTACCGAGCTGTCGTTGTTCGGGAAGCGTGACTGCCACACTTCTTCCGCGGTGAAGCACAGCACCGGCGCGGCGTAGCGGACGAGGGCGTGGAACAGCACGTCCAGGACGGTGCGGTACGACCGGCGCTTGATGTCGCTCGGGGCGTCGCAATAGAGCGAGTCCTTGCGGATATCGAAGAAGAACGCGGACAGGTCCTCGTTCGCGAAGTCGGTCAGCAGGCGCGTGTAGCGGTTGAATTCGTAGGCCTCGGCCGCCTGACGCAGCTCGGTGTCGATCATGCCGAGGCGGTGGAGCACGTAGCGCTCCAGCTCGGGCATGTCGGACACCGCGACGCGCTCGGACTCGTCGAAGCCTTCGAGCGCGCCGAGCATGTAGCGGAACGTGTTGCGCAGCTTCCGGTACGCGTCGGAGGCGGTGGCGAGCACCTCCTTGCCGATCTTCACGTCGTCGAAATAGTCGGTCGAGGCGACCCACATGCGGAGGATGTCCGCGCCGGACTCGCCGATGATCTTGAGCGGATCGACGACGTTGCCGAGCGACTTCGACATTTTCCGCCCCTGGCCGTCGAGCGCGAAGCCGTGCGTGAGGACCGCGTCATACGGTGCGCGACCGCGCGTGCCGCAGCTTTCGAGCAACGACGACTGGAACCAGCCGCGATGCTGGTCCGACCCTTCGAGATACAGGTTCGCGCGGGTGCCTTCGCCGTAGCGTGCTTCCACGGTGAAGACGTGCGTGCAGCCTGAGTCGAACCAGACGTCGAGGATGTCCTTTACGACCTCGTAATCGGCGACGTCGTAGTCGGGGCCGAGCAGCGCCTGGTGGCCGTCGGCGTACCAGGCGTCGGCGCCATGCTCGCGGAAGGCTTCGACGATGCGCGCGTTGACGGCGGGGTCGTTGAGGTACTGGCCGGTGACGCGGTTGACGAACAGCGCGATCGGGACACCCCAGGCGCGCTGGCGCGAGATGACCCAGTCGGGGCGGCCCTGCACCATCGAGGTGATCCGGTTTTCGGCGCGTGCGGGGATCCAGGTGGTCGCGGCGATCGCGTCGAGCGCGATCTCGCGGAGGGTCGCGCCGTTGCCGGCTTCTGCTTCTGCTCCCCTCCCGCTTGCGGGAGGGGTTGGGGGAGGGGAGGCGTCGAGCGCAGC
>JAJNQF010000073.1 GCA_021154945.1 Sphingomonas sp. | reverse complement strand
GTCCATGCCCGCCATGCCGCCGCCCGGATGGCGCGTGCCGAGATAGCGGCGGAGCAACTGGAACTGCTCGTCGGTCGCCCAGGCCTTGCACGCCGTGATCTCGATATCACCGTGCCGCCGCAGCAACTTGCGTTGCGTCGCGTTGGGCACGAAATCGCCCGCGACGATCCGGACCGACACGCACGCGGTACAGGCCGCGCAGGACGGGCGATACGCCACGCCCTGGCTGCGACGAAAGCCGATCCGCCCGAGCGCGTCGTTCAGCTCGCCGGCATGCGGCCCGGTCAGTTCGGTGAACACCTTGCGCTCCTGCCGGCCCGGCAGATACGGGCACGGGGACGGGCTCGTTACGAAGAAGCGCGGAAAACGAAAAGGCGCAGTCACCGAACCAAATGTCCTTCAGGCAGGCGGGGGGAGCCGCGGTTTCGACATATGGTCGTAACGCACGCTACTGAAAAGCGGGTTTACCACGATAGAGCGTTAACGCCGTAAATTACGGCGCTACCGCAATAATCGCGGATAGGTCAGGCGAGTTCGACGGTCGACGTCTCGTACCCGCCGGCGCGCAACGCCCCCACCAGCCGGTCGAGATGCGCGCGGTCGCGGAGTTCGCATTCGATATCGGTGATGAGGCCCTTCGCCGGCAGCGTCGTGAAGACGCGCTGGTGATAGATCTCGATGATGTTGACGCGTTCCTGGTCGAAGATCCGCGCGACGTGGAACAGCGCACCGGGCTTGTCCTGCAACCGGATCCGCAGCCGCGCGAGACGACCAGACCGCGCCAGATCGCGCAACAGCACGTTGGCGAGCAGCCGCGTATCGATGTTACCGCCACACAGCACGATGCCGACGGTCTTCCCCGCGAACCGCTCGGGATGCGACAACAGCGCCGCGAGCCCGGCCGCACCCGCGCCCTCGACCACGGTCTTCTCGATCTGGAGCAGCAGGCTGACCGATTCCTCGAGGCTGCGCTCGCTGACCAGCACGATGTCGTCGACCAGCTCGGCGACGATCTTCGCGGTGATCGCGCCCGGCTCCTTGACCGCGATGCCCTCGGCCAGCGTATCGCCCGCACACGCCATGTCGGTGCCGTTGATGCGGTTGTACATCGACGGGAACAGCTCGGCCTGCACGCCGACAACCTCGATCGGGTGACCACCGGGCGCTTCGCTCAAAGCCCGCGCGACTGTCGACATGCCCGAGATCAGCCCGCCGCCGCCGATCGGGATAACCAGCGTGTCCAGTTGCGGCACGTCCTCCAGCATCTCGATCGCGACGGTGCCTTGCCCTGCAATGACGCGGGGGTCGTCGAACGGGTGGACGAAGGTGAAGCCGCACTCGCCTTCGAGGATGCGGGCGTGCGCATAGGCCGCGTCGAACGTCTCGCCGTGGAGGACGACGTTGGCGCCGTGCCCTTCGGTCTGCATGACCTTCACGGTCGGCGTGTTGGTCGGCATCACGATGGTCGTCGGGATGCCCAAGCGGTTGGCGTGATAGGCGAGGCCCTGCGCGTGATTGCCGGCCGAGGCCGCGATGACGCCCTTGGCGCGCGCTTCGGCCGACAGCTGCAACAGCGTGTTGAGCGCGCCGCGCTCCTTGTACGCCGCGGTGAACTGCAGGTTCTCGAACTTAAGATACACCGTCGCGCCGGTCATCTTGCTCAGCGTCTTGCTGATCAGCGTCGGCGTGCGGACGATCGAGTCGCGGATCCGGTCGTGCGCGACGCGGACGTCGTCGATCGAGACGGGGAGGGTGGGTGCCGCTACGGCAGCTTGGGTAGCCATGTCCGACCCGCTAGACCATCTGGCGCGCGTGGGAAACACCGCTTATGCGCGGAGGCTATGGCAAAACTGGCATTCATCGGAACCGGCGTCATGGGCGCGCCGATGGCGGGGCATCTCGTCGCGGCAGGGCACGACGTCACCGTCTATAATCGGACTCAGGCCAAGGCGTTGGCATGGGCCGATAAATATGGCGGCTCGGTGGCGGAAACGCCCGCCGCCGCGGCGAAGAATGCCGATGCGGTATTCGCGTGCGTCGGCAATGACGACGATCTTGCCTTAGTCACGTTAGGCGAGGACGGTGCGTTCGCGGCGATGCGCGACGAAGCGGTGTTCGTCGATCACACCACCGTCTCCGCCTTGATCGCGCGGCGACTGGCGGGCGAGCGGGCGCTCGTGGTCGACGCGCCGGTGTCGGGCGGGCAGGCTGGCGCGGAGAACGGCAAGCTCTCGATCATGTGCGGCGGCTCGGCCGAGGCGATGGCGAAGGCCGAACCGTTCATGCAGGCCTATGCTTTGCGTGTGGTCCATGTCGGCGAGGCGGGCGCGGGCCAGACCACCAAGATGTGCAACCAGATCGCGATCGCCGGGGTGATCCAGGGCGTCGCCGAGTCGATCCGGTTCGCGCAAAACGCCGGACTCGATCTCGACAAGGTGTTCGAGGCGATCTCGGGTGGTGCGGCGCAGAGCTGGCAGATGGTCAACCGCTGGCCGACGATCGCGAAGGACGAGTTCGATTTCGGATTCGCGGTCGACTGGATGCGCAAGGATCTCGGGCTGGCGCTCGACGAGGCGCGGCGCAACGGCGCGGTGCTGCCGGTCGCGGCGCTGGTCGATCAGTTCTACGCGGATGTGCAGGCTATGGGTGGCGCTCGGCAGGATACGAGCGCGCTGGTACGGAGATTGCCGAAGTGATGCGTCTTATGGTTTCCGTAGCCGCGATCGCGCTGCTCTCAACACCAGCGCTTGCCGACGGGATCGTCGACAACGTCAACGTGATCACCG
>JAJNQF010000004.1 GCA_021154945.1 Sphingomonas sp. | reverse complement strand
CTCTCCCTTCCCACCGCAAGCGCGGTGGGCCCCTTCCCTCTCCCCGGAGGGGCGAGGGAGTTTTTAGCCGCTGTTGCGCAGGGCGGTGGCGATGGCGTTGATCGAGAGGAGGATGCCTTCGCCGATCCTCGGGTCGTCCTCGCCTGCTCGGCGGCGTTTTATCAGTTCGATCTGGAGGAGGTTCAGCGGCTCGATATAGGGCAGGCGGAGGCGGATCGAGGCGTCTAGGGCGGGGTGCTTTTCCAGGAGGCGGGACTGGCCCGTTACCGTGAGGAGCCCGTCGTGAGTCTGGTGCCAGCCGTCGCGGATCGTCGTGAAGATCTCGCGGAGTTTGTCGTCCTCCACGAGCCCGGCATAGCGTTCGGCGATGGCGATGTCGGATTTCGCCAGCACCATTTCGAGATTGGCGAGCGCGGAGGCGAACAGCGGCCAGCCCTGCGCCATGTCCTTCAGCAGCGCCTTGTCCTCGAAATCGGCGATCGCGCGGCCTACCCCGTACCAGCCGGGGAGCATGACGCGCGCCTGCGCCCAGCTGAACACCCAGGGGATTGCGCGGAGGTCTTCGATGCGGTCGGACTTGGTGCGGCTGGCGGGGCGGCTGCCGATCTTCAGCCCGGCGATCTCGGCGATCGGCGTCATCTGGCGGAAGAAGGTGCGGAAGCCTTCGGTGCCGTAGACGAGGTCGCGGTAGCTGTGGAACGCGGTGTCGCTGAGCGTGTCCATTGCCGCGGAGAAGCTGGCGTTGTCGGCGTTGGAGAGGCGTTCGGGCTCAAGGCTTGCCAGCAGCGTGGCGGAGGCGATCGCCTCGAGGTTGGTCATCGCGGCATCTCTCGTACCGTATTTGGCGGCGATGACTTCGCCTTGCTCGGTGATGCGGATGCGGCCTTGGACGGTGCCCGGGGGCTGCGCGCGGATCGCGCGGAAGGCGGAGCCGCCGCCGCGTCCGACCGCGCCGCCGCGACCGTGGAACAGCTGCATGCCGACGCCGGCCGCGGCGAAGACGGGCTTCAGCGCGGTCGAGGCTTTCGACAGCTGCCAGGTGGAGGTGAGGTATCCGCCGTCCTTGTTGCTGTCCGAATAGCCGATCATCACTTCCTGGTGACCTCGCGTCTTGGCGATCGTCGCGATTTCGGGGAGCGCGAACCAGGCGCTCATCACGCCGGGGGCGGCTTCGAGATCGCCGATCGTCTCGAACAGCGGCACCGCCATGATCGCCGCGGTCGGGGTGTCGCCGGGGCGGTAGAGGCCGACTTCCTTGAGGAGCAGGTTCACTTCGAGCAGGTCGCTGACGGACTGCGCCATCGAGACGATGTAGTTGGTGATGCACGCGGGGCCGTAGGCGGCATGCGCGTCGGCAGCGGCCTGGACGATCGCGAGCTCGCTGGCGGTTTCCTCCGAATATTCGGCGAAGCGCGAGGTGAGAGGGCGGGCGTTGGCGAGTTCGCGGCGGAGCAGCGCGACGCGCGCGTCTTCGTCGAGCGCTAGGTAATCGTCTTCGACGCCGGCGACCTTCAGCAGTTCGGCTACGACGCGTTCGTGGACGGCGCTGTTCTGGCGCAGGTCCAAGGTGGCGAGGTGGAAGCCGAACGTCTCGACCGCGCGGATCAATCGGCCGAGCGCGCCGCCCGTCTTCAGCGCGATGCCGAGGCCATGCGCCAGCGTGACGAGGTCGGCGCGGAAGTCTGCGGGGCTCGCATACGGTTCGCCGGTGAGGCGACCGGGGCGGGGGGCGTGCTTGCCGGTGAGCGCGTCGTGCGTTGCGGACAAGCGCGCGTAGATGCCGGAGAGCGCGCGGCGATAGGGCTCGTCGCTGCGGCTGGCGGCGTCGTCGCCGCTGACGTCGGCGAGTGCCTGCACCGCGGCGTCGGCGGGGGCGTGTTCGGTCGAGATCGAGAGCTCGGCGCCGAGTGCGTGCACCGCGTCGCAATAATAGCCGAGCACGGCTTCGCTCGCCTTTGCCAGCGCGGTCTTGAGCGAGTCCGCGGTGACATAGGGGTTGCCGTCGCGGTCGCCGCCGATCCAGCTGCCGGGGCGCAGGAAGCTTGGCGTGCGTTCGCCGAGGGCGCGGTCCCAGCGCTGGTAGAGCGCGGGGAGGGCTGGGAGGAAGACGTCGCGGAGGTAGCTGAGCGCGGTGTTGACCTCGTCGGTGACGTAGAGCCGGTCGCGGCGGAGGACGCGGGTTTGCCAGAGCAAGGCGATCTGGCGGAGGATCGCATCGTCGACATCGTCGCCGTCGGGCGTGGTGTCGCGGCCGAGATCGCGCAACGCCATCAGCTCGGCGATCCGGTTGCGGTGGTCAATCATGCTTTTCCGCCGGACTTCGGTCGGGTGCGCGGTGAGCACGGGGGCGATCAGCGCGTGGTCGAGCAGCTTGCGGATCTGGGTGCGGTCGATGCCTTCGGATTCGAGCTGGGCGATGGCGGACGCGAGGTCGGCACCGTCTTCCGCGGCGATGCCCTGGCGGTCCTCGGCGAGATTGGCCAGCATCGAGAACAGCATGAAGCCGCGGACGAAATCGAGCGTCTCGTCGAGGCTGAGCTTTTCGAGGCTGAGATCGACCGCGCGGTCGTCGCCGGGCTTGCCTTCGGAGGCGTCGCGGTGGCGCTCGACCGAGGCTTTGCGGATCGTCTCGGTGGCTTCGAACAGACGCTCTCCGCCGTAGGCGCGGATGACGTCTCCGAGCAGTTTGCCGAGGAAACGGATGTCGGAATTGTTCGCGATTGCGGGGAGGCTAGCCATGGCAGCCTTGCTGCGCTGCGGCAGGGTTTAGGTCAACCGGGAATGGCGGGTGAGAGGCGTGAAATCGAATGCGTGGCGCGGGCAGGGCGTAATATTATTGTCTTTGAATGCCCCTGAGCGTCGGTCTGAAGTTTCTCCCAGATACTCCGTCATTCCAGCCCCACTCCGGCATCCCAGCGAAAGCTGGGATCCCCGCGTGTGGCAGGTGTCGCGAACCCCGAGAGATACCCCAGCGTTCGCTGGGGTGACGGGTGAGGATAGGCGTACGTCGCGAACCCCGAGGGATACCCCAGCTTTCGCTGGGGTGACGGGTTTTTGGGCTCAGCGCTTCCGCGACTCCGCGCGTTCTTCGGACGTCACCGTGCCGTCTCGGTTGAGGTCCATCCTGTCGAACCAGGCGAGCGTGCCTTCGCTCCACTCGATCGCGGTGATGATACCGTCCTTGTTCCGGTCGAACGCCTTAATGCGGGCGTTCGGCGCGGGGAGTTCGTCCTTGGTTATGCGGTCGTCGGCGTTGCGGTCTAGCGTGCGGAAACGGCGTTCCATGCTCGCGCCGAAGTCCAGGCGCGAGGTTACCGAGGGGGGCACGAAGCCTACCGCGTTGGCGTCGGCCTGTGCGCGCTGCTCGTCCTTGTCGCCGCATGCGGACATGAAAAGTCCCGTCGCGGCGAGCGCCGCCGCCAGTTTCACCTGCATAGAATCTCCCGTCGTCTCGAAAGCCGTTACGCTTCCAGTTCAACGTCCCAATACAGCCAGTCGTGCCATGTGTCGTGCAGGTAGTTGGGCGGAAAGCTGCGGCCGTGTTCCTGCAGATGCCAGTTGGTCGGGCGGATCGGCTCGAGGTGGAGCGGCATCGCCGCCTGTTTCGGCGTGCGCCCGCCCTTTTTGAGGTTGCAGGGCGAGCAGGCGGTGACGACGTTCTCCCACGTGGTACGACCGCCTTGCGCGCGCGGCACGACATGGTCGAAGGTGAGATCGCGCAGCTTGCCGCAATATTGGCAAGTGAACTTGTCGCGCAGGAACAGGTTGAACCGGGTGAAGGCGGGAAATTGCGACGGTCGGACGAACTGCTTCAGCGCGATCACCGAGGGCAGTTTCAGCGCGAAATTGGCGCTGCGGACTTCGCGTTCATAGGTGGCGACGATGTCGACACGATCGAGGAACACAGCCTTGACCGCGGTTTGCCACGGCCAGACGCTGAGCGGATAGTAAGAAAGCGGCGTATAATCGGCATTCAGCACGAGCGCCGGACAACCATCCGGGTGGCGTATCAGGTCGGGGTGAAACACGGCTCCTCCCACTCAGGCTTCGCGAGACGCCCTATGGACGACAGCGATGACAAGGACATGACAGCACGGCGCGTATCGTCAGGTCAAGCGCGGTGAGCGGCGAGACGGTTATTACGCGGTTCGCGCCGAGCCCGACCGGACGGTTGCATCTCGGCCACGCGGCATCGGCGATCCGCGCGCATGATTTTGCGCAAGAGCGCGGCGGGCGGTTCGTGCTGCGGATCGAGGATATCGACGGGACGCGGAGCCGGCCCGAGTTCGTCACGGGGATCCTCGAGGATCTGGCGTGGCTCGGGTTGCGGTGGGATCTGCTCGTGTTCCAGTCGGAGCGGCTGGCGAAATATCAGGCTGCGCTGGAGACGTTGAAGGCGCGCGGGCTGGTCTATCCGTGTTTCTGTACGCGGGCGGAGATCGCCGCGAGTGCGTCCGCACCGCAGGGGGATGCTGCGCCGGTCTATCCGGGGATCTGCCGGGGTCTGACCGCGCAGGAGGTGGCTGAGCGGTCGCATCTAGCGCACTGCTGGCGGCTCGATATGGCGAAGGCGGTGGCGATTACCGGCGCGCTGGCGTGGCATGATGCGATTGCCGGGGCGGTGGTGGCCGATCCTCTGGCGCAGGGGGATGTGGTGCTGGCCCGCAAGGATGCGCCGGCGAGTTATCATCTGGCGGTGACACTGGACGATGCCGCGCAGGGGGTGACCGATGTGGTGCGCGGGGTGGATTTGTTCGCAGCGACGGACGTGCACCGGGTGTTGCAGGCTTTGCTGGGGTTGCCGGTGCCTTCGTACCATCATCATCCGCTGGTGGTGGATGCGGCGGGGCGGCGGTTGGCGAAG
>JAJNQF010000043.1 GCA_021154945.1 Sphingomonas sp. | reverse complement strand
ATGCGGAAGCCGCCCCCCCCGGCCCCTCCCTTCCAGGGAGGGGGGAAGCAATTGCGACTCAAGCTCCCGCGTTGAGCAGGTCGTGGCGCTTCAGCGCGTGGCGGAGTTGGTCGTAGCTCAGGCCCAGCGCCTCGGCGGTGGCGCGCTGGTTGAAGCGGTGTTCGGACAGCGCGCGGGACAGCAGGTCGCGTTCGAAGCGGGATACGCGGGACTTGAAGTCCGATGGGCCTTCCTCGCAGGCGACGACCGGGTCTTCGCTATCCTCCGCTTCGGCCGGTTGCGGGGTTACGGCCGCGGGCTTCGGCGCGGTCGAAGCCCCAGGCCGATGCGGCGACTGGAACGGGTCGATCTCGATCGCATCGATCGGCCCGGCCTGTTCCCAGCGATACACCGCGCGCTCGACGACGTTGCGCAACTCACGGACGTTCCCGGGCCAGCGGTATGCGGTCAGCGCGTCCATCGCCACGGGGCCAAAGCCCTCCCAGCGCTCACGGCCCAGTTCGGACGCCATCCGCCGCCCGAAATGCTCCGCAAGCACCACCACGTCGCCGGTCCGCGCGCGTAAAGGGGGCAATGTGACGACCTCGAACGACAACCGGTCGAGCAGATCGGCGCGGAACTCGTGCCGATCCACCTTGTCGGGAAGATGCTCGTTGGTCGCGGCCACGATCCGCACGTCGACGCGCATTGGCCGCGACGACCCGATCCTGGTAATCTCGCCATATTCGACCGCACGGAGCAGGCGGTCCTGCGCCGCCATGGACAGCGTCCCCAGTTCGTCGAGGAACAAGGTCCCCCCATCGGCCTCCTCGAACCGCCCTACCCGCGCCTTGGTCGCACCGGTGAACGCGCCCGCCTCATGCCCGAACAATTCCGCCTCGATCAGCGTCTCGGGCAGCGCCGCGCAGTTCATGATGACGAGCGGCTGGTCCCACCGCGGCGACAGGCGATGCAGGCGCTCGGCGACCAGCTCCTTGCCCGTACCACGTTCGCCGATCACCAGCACAGGTCGGTCCAAAGCCGCCGCGCGCGACGCGCGCTCCAGCGCTGCCATGAACGTGCCGGATTCGCCGATGACCTGTGTGGTTCGCTCCATGGCGAAGATGTGGCGCGAATTCCCAACTCTTGGCAAGCTTGCGGGCGGCGCTCAACACGGAAAATCGCGCAAACCCCTGCAATTCGGCCATTTTCAAAACTGGCACGACAGATGCAATGCTTGAGGCAACCCGCTGAATAGCGGAACCAACCAACCTCAAAGGGGACCCACCATGTTCAATACCAACATCGCCCGCACCGTCGCCGCCACCCTCTGCACCATCGTCGTCAGCGCAACCTGCGTCCTCGGCGCAGTCGGCCCAGCGATCGCAACCAACGCAACGCCCATCGCGGTCCATACCGCAATCGTGGCATAAGACCCCGACGGCTCCCCGAGAGCCTCGGGCCGACCCCTGGAGTAGGATTTACATGGGCATCTTTTCCCGCACCCGCGACATCGTCGCCGCCAACTTCGCCGATCTCATCGAGAAGGCCGAAGATCCGTCGAAGATGATCCGCATGATCATCCTCGAGATGGAGGAGACGCTGGTCGAGGTTCGCGCCTCCGCCGCGCGCACCATCGCCGACCAGAAGGAGATGCGCCGCCATATCTCGAAGCTGGAGCAGCTTCAGGACAATTGGACCGAGAAGGCCGAACTGGCGCTGAGCAAGGACCGCGAGGACCTCGCCAAGGCTGCCTTGGTCGAGCGTCAGAAGGCGTTCGACATGGCCGAGCAGTTGAAGGCCGAGGTCGGCGTGCTCGACGATGCGCTCCGTGCGTCGGAAGAGGACATCGCCAAACTCCAGACCAAGCTCCGCGAGGCGCGCACCAAGCAGAACGCGGTGCAGACCCGGCTCGAGAGCGCGAACAACCGGACGCGACTTCGGGAAATGTACAACGGCCCGAAGACGCACGAGGCGTTCAGCCGCTTCGAGATCCTCGATCGCCGCGTCGACGAGGCCGAGGGCCGCGCGGACGCGATGGGGCTCGGCGTCGTTAAGACGCTCGAAGAGGAAATCGCCGAACTGCGCAGCGACGACAAGGTCAACGCCCAGCTCGCCGCGCTCAAGGCGCGCATGAAGAAGGACGATTGAGATGGATGACCTGACCCCCGTTCTCGTCTGCGCGGTACTGTTCATCGGGCTCCCGTGGGTGATCCTGCACTACATCACCAAGTGGAAGCAGGCGCCGCGGATCACCGAAGAAGACGAGAAGCTGCTCGACGAGATGCAGATGCTCGCCCGCCGCCTCGAAGACCGCGTGATGACCGTCGAACGGATTATCGCCGCCGACAATCCGGACTGGAAGCCGGGCCTAGGCACCACGCAATCGCCATATCTGTCGGACCAGCAATCCGACCGCACTTCTGATCGGAGGAACTGAAATGTCCGGCAGGCGCACCCAGTTTTACCTCGATAAGCAGAATGCCAAGTGGAAGGGCGTCTGCGCCGGGATCTCCGATTATACCGGGATCGACGTGCTCTTCGTCCGCGTCGCGATGGTCGTGCTCACGCTCGCCGGCGGCTTTCCCTGGACGCTGCTCGCCTATTGGCTGGTCGCCTGGATGGGGCACGCCAAGCCAATCGGGCTGTACGAGACGCCCGACGACGCGAAGTTCTGGCAGGGTGTCCGCTCGAACCCGAAGCGCTCGACCGCCGAGGTCCGGAGCAAGTTCCGCGACATCGACCGCCGCCTCGCCGACATCGAGACGCATTACACCAGCCGCAATAGCACCAGCCTTGCGGCAGAGATCGACAGCCTGCGCTGAGACGCGGCATCTATTGGGAGACCGACGATGGACTGGGGTAAACCTTTATTTGTCATCGCGATCATCGCGATCTCGACGGCGGGGTGGGTGATCAACAACTGGATCCGTGCACGACACGGTTACGCACCGAGCGACGATTGGGGCAGAACGATGAAGCGCGAGCCCAATGCCGAGCGGCAGGTCGAACTGCTCAGCAGCGAGAATGAGCGACTGACCGGGCAGGTTTCCCGTCTCGAGGAACGGATCGCGGTCCTCGAACGCATCGCTACCGATCCCGCCGAGCGTACCGCGCGCGAAATCGAAGCGCTTCGCCACCGCTAAGCCCACGACGTTGGAGAGTATCGATGAATCCCTTTTCCATGGTCGTCTGCATCGTCCTGATCGTGATGGTCGCCAGGGTCCTGACTGCTCGTTACTGCGCGATGGAAAACATCCCGCAGAGCCCGGTCGACAGCATCGACGCCCTGCGATTGCGCGATGAAGTGCAGCAGATGAAGGAGCGCATCCAGGTGCTGGAGCGCGTGATCACCGACAACCACAAGAGCGTCGATCTCGACCGAGAGATCGAGCGGCTCCGCGACCGCTAACAGGAGGCGGACATGATCGAACCCAACGTCTATATCATCCTGGCGCTGGCGAGCCTTGCGGGGCTGGCGATGATCGTCGCCGGCGGGCTGGCGGGATGGCGCGGCTGGCTCTCGCTGCGGCGGATGGAGCTGGGCCAGATGCACGACGGCGGCATGCCGGTCGCGGTATCGACAGGATCGCGGATCGAGATCGCCGACCTGAAGGAGCGCATCAAGAAGCTCGAGGCGATCGCCGCCGGGGTGGATCTTTAAAACATCCCGCGCCGCCCCCGGCATCCCCCCGACCGTCACCCGTCACCCCAGCGAAAGCTGGGGTCTCCCCGTTATGATGAGACCCCAGCTTTCGCTGGGGTGACGGAA
>JAJNQF010000040.1 GCA_021154945.1 Sphingomonas sp. | reverse complement strand
CGGCCTGAGGCAGGCGCAACCGAACCTCACGGGCCGACCCACCCCCTACCCCTCCCTTCCAGGGAGGGGAGAAGCGTGACCGAGGCCACGCAGGATATCGACACGCTCGCCAAGGGCGGCCGCACCAACATCGCCGGCTTCGTCCTCCGCCTCGCCGCGCGTATCCCGTTCCTATTCATCGCCGGCCGCATCTACGGCCCTGACCTCGTTGGTCGGTTCGCGATCGCAGTCGTGGTCGTCGAACTCGCCGCCTTGCTCGCAACGCTCGGCCTCAAGCGCGGCCTCGCGCAGGCGCTCAGCAGCGCCGACCGCCCCCACGCCAATGTCGTCTGGGACGCGATGGCGGTCGCGTTCGTCGCATCGCTCATCGCCAGCGCCGTGCTCTGCACCTTTCCGCAGATCATGTATCCGAACAGCGCGATCACCGGGCTCGACCGGTTCCTGCCGCTGATCATCGTCGCGGTCGCCTGGTCCGACGTCAGCCTTGCGGCACTTGCGTACAGGCTCAACGTCAAGGCAGCGGTGACTGCTCGCGCGGTGGTCGAGCCGTGGACGATCTCGATCGCCGCCTGGGCCTTCTCCTATTTCACGATCCGCGACGGCCTCGTGCTGAGCTATGTCGCGTCGATGACCGCAGCGCTGATCGCCAGCCTCGTGCCGTTCCTGCGCAGCTACGGGGTGCCGCGCGGCTGGTCGCCGCACCTCCGCCCGCTCTACGCGCTCGCCCGCGCCAACGTGCCGCTGGCCGGCGCCGACATCCTCGAATGGGGCAGCCGCAACGTCGACCGCTTCATCCTCGGCGTGATGTTCGAACCCAAGATCGTCGGTATCTATTACATGGCGCAACAGGTCGCGAGCCTGCCACAGAAGCTCAAGACCAGCTTCGACCCGATCCTCGGCCCCGTCATCACCCACAGCCTCGCGATCAACGACCGCGCCGCGATCGCCAACCAGGTGCGTCAGGTCGCATTCTGGATCATGGCCGCGCAGGGCGGGCTCGCGCTGATGGGCTCGATACCCGGCGAAGCGGTGATGGGCGTGGTCGGCCCGCAGTTCGTCGCCGGCACCGCCGCGCTCGCGTTCCTGCTGACCGCCGAGGTGCTGGCGTCGACCGGCGCGGTCAGCGAATCCGCGCTCGTCTACATCGCCCGCCACCGTAACCTGATGATCTCCGCGGCCATGCTTGCGTTCCAGGTCGGGCTCAGTTTCGCGCTGATCTTCACGATCCGCGCGCTGGGCTATCCGGTCAATTACCAGGCGGCGGGCCCGGCGATCGCACTGATGCTGTCGGTGGGCGTGACCTCGATCATCAAGGCGAAGCTGCTCGGCCACCTGCTCGGTGCAAAGGTCTCGCCGTGGCGCTGGCCACTGGTCTGGGCCGCCGGCGCCGCGATCGTCGTCGGCGGCGCCTTCACAGCATTGCCCAAGCGCTACGAATGGGTCGAACTCGCGATCGGCGAACCCGCGATCGCCGCGACCTATCTCTACATTCTGTGGAAATACGCTTTCGGCCCCGCGGACCGCGCGCTGTTCGGCAAGAAACCGGAAGCCGTCGAACCCGCGTTACCGCAGACCGGATCGCCGGTCCTCTAGGTCTTCAGTACGCGCGGGCGACCGCGAACTCGACGGCCTCAACCATCGCATCCTTGGCGTCGCCATTGGCAAAGCCGCCGATCGAGTCGATCGCGCGCTGGCCGTAATGACGGGCCCGCGCGAAAGTGTCGTCGATCGCACGGGTCGAGCGGATCAGGCGAACCGCGTGTTGCAGGTCGGCGTCGCTGTCGCGGCGTCCTTCGACCGCATCCTTCCAGAACGCGCGATCCTCGGCCGAGCCGCGTGCGTAAGCCAGGATCACCGGGAGCGTCATTTTCCCTTCGCGGAAATCGTCACCCGCGTCCTTGCCCATCGTGTCCGCGTCCGAGACGTAATCGATCGCATCGTCGACCAGCTGGAACGCGATGCCGAGGTTGCGGCCATAGGCGTCGAGCGCGGCCTCCTCGGCTTCGGGACGCTCGGCGACGACAGCCGAAATCCGACAAGCCGCGGCGAACAGCGCGGCGGTCTTCGCGCCGATGATGTCGAGATAGCGCTCCTCGCCGAGATCGACGCGGCGCGCGGCGGTGAGCTGGTTCACCTCGCCCTCGGCGATGACCGCACTGGTCGAGGACAGGATCTTCAGCGCCTTAAGACTGCCCGCCTCGACCATCAGTTCGAAGCTGCGGCTGAACAGGAAGTCGCCGACCAGCACGCTGGCGGGGTTGCCCCAGATGATGTTGGCGGTCCGCTTGCCGCGGCGCAGGTCCGAGCCGTCGACGACGTCGTCGTGGAGCAAAGTCGCGGTGTGGATGAATTCGACCGCGGCGGCGAGCAGGTGGTGCTGCGTACCGCTATAATCGATCAGTTGCGCGCTCGCGAGCGTCAGCATCGGCCGCATCCGCTTGCCGCCGCCCGCGATCAGGTGACCGGCGAGTTCGGGGATCAGCGGGATTTCCGACTCCATCCGCCCGCGGATGACCGCGTTGACCTGGTCCATATCGCCGGTGACGAGCTTGACCATCGGGTCCAGCGAGGGCTGTGACTCGGGATTGGGACGAAGGGTGTCGAGGCGGTGGACGGTAGCGCTCATCTGCCCGAGCCTCTGCCGCCTATGCCCCTGCAAAGCAACCCTTGCCGACCCTCGGCGTACCCGGCTCGCCCCAGTCTGCCGTACGACACCTTGCCGATCCGGCCGCGTCCCCGCAAAAGGCGCGCCGAACCAAGGAAAGGGTAGGTAGGTGGCTGACGACCTGTTGACCGGATACCGCCAGAGCATCGACAATATAGATGCGGCGCTGATCCACATGCTCGCCGAGCGCTTCAAGGTGACCCAGGCGGTCGGCCGGCACAAGGCGACGCACGGCCTGCCGGCCGCCGATCCCGGCCGCGAGGAACGCCAGATCGCCCGATTGCGGCATCTGGCGGCGGAGGCACAGCTCGACCCGGAGTTTTCGGAGAAATTCCTCCGCTTCATCATCGACGAGGTGATCCGGCACCACGAGCGGCTAGCGCACGATCCCGCCTGAGGGGCGATTTTCGTCCCTTCCAGGGAGGGGAGGTTCGGGGGTAAGTTGGCGTCCGCATATCGGACCGCTGCGACACAATCCGGCCGACCCACCCCCAGCCCCTCCCTTCCAGGGAGGGGAGCTAAGGAGGCAAAACGACGGTTCCT
>JAJNQF010000034.1 GCA_021154945.1 Sphingomonas sp. | reverse complement strand
GTCGAGCCCCGCGACGCGTTCGCGCATCCAGCTCCACACCGGCGCCATGTCGGGGAAGAAGCCGAGGTGGCGGAACGGGGTGGTCTGCGCGGTGTACGAGACCTCGTTCCACTTGAGCGTCCAGCCCTCGCGGGGCACGGGCTCCGAAAACTCCCAGCGACCGCCGCCGTCCTCGTCCGAGCCGGGGACGAACTCGCCCTGCGCCTGCCAGTCGGTCGAGGCGGGCGCCCACATCGCCTGCGGTTTGGGACGAATGAAGCGGAAGCGGCCGTAGCGTTCGAGCTTCTTGCCGTGGCCGGAGTCGATCAGGCCGTAATCCGCCCAGGGCTCGCCGATGAGGGTTTCTAGTTTCATGCCGACGGCTTCGCGCGCTCGGTGATGTAGGCGGTGATCGCCTCGAACGTCGCCGGCAGCGTGGCGTAGCGCTCCTCGCGGTCGAACAGGTCGCCTACGCGGGTTGGCAGCGAGGGACGGACGCCGGTCGCGCGCTCTACCGCGTCGCCGAACTTGGCGGGGTGCGCGGTGGCGAGTGTGACGATCGGTACGCCGGCGGGGACTTCGGTGCGCAGCGCGGCGGCGAGGCCGATCGCTGTGTGCGGGTCGATCACTTGGCCGGCGTGCTCCTGTGCCCAGCGCATCGCCAGCGTCATGTCGTCGAGGTCGATGCGCTCGCTCTGGAAGAGGGCGGCGGCGCCTTGCGACTGCGCGTTGGTGAGGCGCATCGCTCCCGAAGCTTCGAAGCCGGCCATCTGTGCGGCCAGCGCGGCACCGTCGCGGTCGCCGAGGTCGAACAACAGGCGTTCGAAGTTCGAACTCACCTGGATGTCCATCGACGGGGTCGGGGTCTGCTGGACGCCGCCCTTCGAATAATCGCCGGTGCTGAGCGCGCGGTGGAGGATGTCGTTGACGTTGGTCGCGACCACCAGCTTGGCCACCGGAAGCCCCATCTTTGCCGCGACATAGCCGGCGAAGACGTCGCCGAAATTGCCGGTCGGAACCGCGAACGCGACCTCGCGATCGGGGGCGCCGAGGCGGACCGCGGCGTAGAAGAAATATACCACCTGCGCCATCAGGCGGGCCCAGTTGATCGAGTTGACCGCGGACAGCGCGAACTTGGTCGAGAAGGCGCGGTCGTTGAACATCGCCTTCACGAGCGCCTGCGCGTCGTCGAAGCTGCCCTCGATCGCGATGTTGTAGACGTTGGGGCTGAGCACCGTGGTCATTTGGCGGCGCTGCACGTCGGAGATGCGGCCGACCGGGTGGAGCATGAAGATGTCGATGCACTCGCGCCCAGCGACCGCGTCGATCGCCGCCGAGCCGGTGTCGCCGCTGGTCGCACCGACGATCGTCAGGCGCTTGTCCGTGCCGGCGAGGAAGCGCTCGAAGAAGAGCCCCAGCAACTGGAGCGCGACGTCCTTGAACGCGAGCGTCGGGCCGTGGAAGAGCTCGAGCAGCCATTGGTCGTGGTCGAGCTGGACGAGCGGGACGACCGCGGCGTGCGAGAAGCGGCCATATGCCTGTTCGCAGAGTGCCTTCAGCTCGTCGCGGGTCATTGCTTCGCCGACGAACGGGGTCATCACTGCGACGGCGGTGTCGACATAGGAGAGCCCGGCGAGCGCGGCGATCTCGTCGCGGGTCAGCGTCGGCCATGCCTCGGGGAGGTAGAGGCCGCCATCGGACGCAAGGCCGGCGAGCGTCGCCGCTTCAAAATCGAGGATCGGCGCCGAGCCGCGGGTGCTGATGTAACGCATGGCCAAGCCGGTTAGCGAATGGGGCGGAAGGCGACAAGCTGCGCGCGCTTTCCGTTTTCCTGCGAACGCAGGAATCCAGGGTTACGGAGGGACGCGCGTGGGACCCTTGGCTCCTGCGTTCGCAGGAGAACGGCTAGCGAGGGCGGCGGCGCAGCGCGATGGCGTAGATGATCGCGGCGATGGCGGCGAAGAAGAACCATTGGCCGGCATAAGCGAGGTGGTTGTTGGGGACGGAGGCGAGGTCGGGCTTGCCGTTGGGATTGAGGCCAGCCTGCGGCGTGTCCGCGACGAGCATCAGGCGTTGCGGCGTGTGATCGAACAGCGATCCGATCAGCGAGCGACCATCGGGGGCGTGGCTGATATAGCCGGAGACTTCGCCGCCGAGCCAGTTCACCTTGGTCATCGGATCGCGCGTGGTGCCGAGCTGGACGACCATGCCGGGGCCCTCCGCGCCGGTTCTGCACTCGGCGATCGCGCGGAAGCCGGCTTTGCCGGCGCCGGCGAGTTTGATCTCGGTCGGCTGGAGGCAGAGGCCCGACGCGCGGCGGAACAGGAGCGTTTCGTCGGGGAAGCGCGGGAAGGCCATGGTCGGCTTGGCGGGGTTGGCGGCAAGCCGCGCGAGGAACGCTTCCTTTTTCGGGAGGCGGTCGAGCAGTTGCCACAGGCCGAGGCCTATCATCGCCGCAATCGCTAGCGTGACGAGGATGGTCGGGATGACGGGTATGCGCTTGGTCACGGGTCGATTCGGCCTTCGCGGGCTGCGTTGCGGTATTCGGCGGACATGAGGGCGCCTTTCGCTGCTCTTAGGGACAGCACGACTCCGCCGGCGGTGAAGGGGATCCAGATCAGCATATGCAGCCAGAGTGGCGGGTGGACTTTGAGTTCCAAAATGATCGCTAGGGTCACGACGAGGGCGCCGAGGATCAGGGTGAGGAACGCCGCGGGGCCGTCGCCGACGTTGAACTTGCTGAAGTCGAGCCCGCAGTTCGGGCAGCGGTCGGCGAAGTTGGACCATTTGGCGAAGAGGGTCGGCTTGCCGCAGCGGGGGCAGAGGCCTTTCAGCGCGACCTGGGCGATCGTGGGGGCGGTGGCGAGCGGGTAGGGATCTTCGGTCATGCGGTCAGCGCTCCCCTTGTTTCCCCGCGAAGGCGGGAATCCCGACTGGGCTCCCGCCTTCGCGGGAGAACAAAGGGAAGGGGTGACCGTTAGCTAGTGGCAGCGCCTTACCCCCAAAGGTCGCTACCCCGGCGGAGGCCGGG
>JAJNQF010000028.1 GCA_021154945.1 Sphingomonas sp. | reverse complement strand
GGGAACGCCATGTCCGGCGCGCCGATCATGATCGGCACGAACCAGTTGCCGAAGCCACCGACCATCGCCGGCATGACCATGAAGAACACCATGATCAGGCCGTGCGCGGTGATCAGCACGTTCCATAGGTGGAGCGATTCGTCGAGGCTGGCGGGGCCGCCGTGGAGCATGCTCGCCCAGCCCTGCAGATACTGGATGCCGGGATGCGCGAGTTCGGCGCGCATGAGGCCCGAAACCGAACCGCCGATGATCCCCGCGACGATCGCGACGATCAGGTACAGCGTGCCGATGTCCTTGTGGTTGGTCGACATGAACCAACGCGCGAAGAAGCCGGGTTTGTGATCGGTATCGTGGTGGTCGTGCGATTCGTGCGCGACGAACGCCGACGGATGGAGAGCGGTGTCGGTCATCTTACTGTCCCGCGTTGCCGGCGCCGGCCGGGTTTGAGGTGGCGCCCTGCGTCGTTGCGGGGGCTGCGGTGGTTACGTTTTCCACGGGGCCGGTGGCGTTCGCCGTCTCGGCGGCTTCCTCGACCTTCGCCGCGGAGCCGTCGGCGCCGGGCTGCGGGATGACCTTGTCGGACGCCTTGCCGGGGGTCGGCATCGTGCCGCCCTTGGCGCGGACCCACGCCGCATATTCGGCGGGCGGAACCGCCTCGACCGCGATCGGCATATAGCCGTGGCGCGCGCCGCACAGTTCCGAGCACTGGCCGAAATACAGGCCGGGTTTGTCGATCGTGAAGCTCGTCTCGTTCAGGCGGCCGGGGATCGCGTCGAGCTTGATCCAGAACGCAGGCACCGCCCAGCTGTGGATCACGTCGTTCGACGTGGTGATCAGGCGGATCGGCACGCCGACGGGGAGGACGATGCGGTTGTCGGTCGCGAGCAGTGCCGGTCCGTCGGCATCGGTGCGGGCGCGCTCGCCGGCGGCGACCTCACCCTTTTCCTTCAGCATGTTGGCGGTGATCTCGAAGCCGCCATTGTCTGGATACTGATAGGTCCAATACCATTGGTTGCCGATCGCCTTCAGCGTCACCGCGCCCGACGGGGCGGGCTTGAACTGTGCCTGGAGCAGCCCGATCGAGGGCACTGCGATCAGCACGAGGATCACGACCGGCGCGAGCGTCCAGATGATCTCGATGACGGTGTTGTGCGACGTCTTCGACGCGACCGGGTTGCGTGCCTTGCGATAGCGGAACGACACCCAGAACAGCAGCGCGAGAACGAACAGCGAGATGATCGTGATCGTCGGCACCAGGATCGAATTGTGCATCCAGTGCGCGAACTGACCGTTCTTGGTCACCTGGGGCTGGAGCCCGAACAGGCCGTCGGTCGGCTGGCCGATCATCGGCTTGGCCGTCATCGCCGGCGCACCGTCCATCGCGAGTTCGGGGCTGGACGGGTTGGCGGTCGGCGTCGCGGCCGATGTGGTCGGCGCGGTGTTGGAGACACCACCCGGCGCTGCCGCGGCCTGCGGTGCTGGTGCCGCTGCTGGCGTGCTCGTCGGCGTGCTTGCAGGCTGGGCCGCATGCCCGGCGACACCACCGAGACTCGCCAGTGCGAGCCCCGCTGCCATCGCAAATCCTCTCATCCCCATCTTGCGCATCGTTATTCTTGACCCCGGTTTATAGCGAACCCGATATCACGGACGCGCGGATGTCTGCTTATCATTTGGCAGGAGCTATACCCAGCGGGGGGGCTCGCCTCAAGCATTGTCTGGTATGGGCCCTTCAGACGCCCGTACTAACCCCCCGTCATCCTGACGAAAGTCAGGACCCAGGGCCACAGGGGACGGCGTTCGTGATCCTGGGTCCTGACTTTCGTCAGGATGACGGAGGCGAGGCGGGGTGCAATGAAACGCAGGATAACGGTGAGCCGCCGGTAGTCGTTGCGTGCGGTTTCGCGCGCTCGTATCAGCGCGGGCAGACCATTTGGAGCGATGACCCGCGATGACCGAAGACGACGTGCTCGCCGAATTCCGTGCTGCCGAGGCGCTGCTCGAAGGGCATTTCATTCTGTCCTCGGGGCTTCGCAGTTCGCGCTATCTGCAATGCGCGCGGGTCTTGATGGACCCTGCGAGAGGCGCGCGACTGTCGGAAGCGCTGGTGGCATCGATCCCGGCGGAGTTGCGCGCGCAGATCGATATCGTGGTCTCGCCGGCAATGGGCGGCGTGATCGCCGGCCACGAAATGGGCCGCGCGCTCGGTGTCGAGGCGGTATTCCTCGAACGCCCCGACGGCGTGTTCGAACTGCGCCGCGGCTTCCGCCTGGCGCCGGGGCAGCGCGTGCTTATGATGGAAGACGTCGTCACCACCGGACTGTCGTCGCGCGAGGCGATCGCGGCGATCGGGGGCGCGGGCGGCGTGACCGTTGCGGCGGCGGCGTTGGTCGATCGTTCGAACGGGACGGCGGATCTCGGCGTGCCGTTCTTCCCGCTGATCCGGCTCGACGTGCCGACTTACCCGGCGGATGCGCTGCCACCCGAACTGGCCGCGATCCCCGCGATCAAGCCCGGCAGCAGGGCGGCGGCATGAGCCCCGCTGGCAACGACCACCTCCGCCTCGGCGTCAACATCGACCACGTCGCGACCGTGCGGAATGCGCGAGGGGCTGGCTATCCGGATCCGGTACGCGCGGCGCTGGTCGCGGCGGCGGCAGGGGCGGACGGAATCACCGCGCATCTGCGCGAGGACCGCCGGCACATTACCGACGACGACATCGCGCGGTTGTCGGCCGAGCTGACGATCCCGCTCAACCTGGAGATGGCAGCGACCGACGAGATGCTCGGCATCGCGCTGCGCCACAAGCCGCATGCCGCGTGCATCGTGCCGGAGAAACGCGAGGAACTGACCACCGAGGGCGGGCTCGACGTCGCCGGGCATTACGATCGGATGGCGCGGCTGGTCGACGCACTCGCGGGAGCGGGCATCCGCGTGTCACTGTTTATCGAACCGGCCGCGCACCAGATCGAGGCGGCGGTGCGGCTCAAGGTGCCGGTGATCGAACTTCACACCGGGCTGTATGCGGAGCTGTCGGGCGAGGCGCGGACGGTGGAACTGCGGCGGCTGACCGATGCAGCGGCACTGGCGGCGAAGAACGGCATCGAGGTGCATGCGGGGCACGGCCTGACCTACGACAACGTCGCACCGATCGTGGCCATCCGGCAGGTTCGAGAGCTGAACATCGGGCATTTCCTGGTCGGGGAGGCGCTGTTCGTTGGGCTCGGCGAAGCGGTTCGGCTGATGCGCGAGGCTATGGATGCAGCGCGGTAAGCCAGAAGGTGTGTTCACGCGGAGACGCGGAGACGCGGAGCAGAAGGGGGCCACTGGGCGCCGTCCCGCTTGCTTCTCACCTTCGCCGCGCTTGCGGCTCTCATACTCTCCGCGCCTCCGCGTCTCCGCGCGAACAAATTCTTTTGTCTTCCGACTCCAGGCATCGCGATGATTATCGGGCTCGGGTCCGACCTCTGCAACATCGAGCGGATCGCAGCGTCGGTCGAGCGGTTCGGGGAGCGGTTCGAGCAGCGGGTGTTTACCGATGTCGAGCGGGCGAAGGCGGCGCGGCGGCCGTTCACCAAGGCCGGCACGCTGGCGAAGAGGTTCGCGGCCAAGGAGGCGTTTTCGAAGGCGGTCGGCACCGGGTTTCGCGCGGGCGTGTTCATGCGCGACATCGGCGTGGTCAACGCGCCCAGCGGCGCGCCGACATTGGCGCTGACCGGGGGCGCCAAAGCGAGGCTTGACGCGTTGACCCCCGAAGGCCACGCCGCGCGCGTGCATTTGACGATGACCGATGATCATCCGTGGGCGCAGGCCTTCGTGATCATCGAAGCCATACCTCTGATATCCCCGGACATGCGCCAGGATACGAACCGATGAAGGACGCGGCGTTGGACGGCAACGAGTTCCCCGAAAAGCCCCTCGCGCAGACGACCGCGGCCGATACCGCGCCACCGGCCGGCACCACACCGGAAACAACCCGCCGCCGCGGCACCGACTGGTGGGGCGAGGTGAAGGGCATATTCTGGCTGATCCTGGTTGTGCTCGGCTTCCACAGCTTCATCGCCAAGCCCTTCTATATCCCCAGCGAATCGATGCTGCCGGGGCTTCGGATCGGCGACCGGCTGGTGGTGACGAAGTTTGCCTATGGCTGGTCGTTCGTGTCGCCGACGATCCCGAACCCGGTCGCGATCTTCAAGGGCGTCGTGCTGCGCCAGCAGGAAGACAGCTGGAGCGTGTCGCTGCCGTTCATCCACGGCCGCCTGTTCGGCTCGCTGCCGACGCGCGGCGACGTGGTGATCGTGACGCCGCCGGGCACGCATAACGACTATATCAAGCGCGTCATCGGCCTGCCCGGCGACAGGCTGGCCGTGCGCGGCGGGATCGTGTTCCTCAACGGCGTCGCGGTGAAGCGTGGCCCGCTGCATGACACGCTGATTCCGGTCGACACCAACAGCCCGTGCAGCGAGATCGACTATCCCGGCGCGCGCGAGACGCTGCCCGACGGGCGCGAGATGTGCCGCCTGCCGACTTATACCGAGACGCTGCCCAATGGTCGCCGTTACGAGACGATCGATCTGGAATCGGACAGCCAGGGCGACAATTTTGCCGAGATCACGATCCCCGCGAACCACGTCTTCCTGATGGGCGACAACCGCGATCGCTCGGCCGACAGCCGGTTCGCGCTGAGCCAGCTCGGGCTTGGCGGGCCGGTGCCGTATGAAAATCTCGGCGGGCGTGCGGAGTTCATCACCTTCAGTCTCGACGGCGATGCGACGTTCAATCCGCTGACCTGGTGGGGATCGCTGCGGCCTGATCGCGCTGGCACCTCGCTGCATCCCGCCAAGGCCGATTGAGGTGGCCGACGATAAAGCCGTCACCGAACGCAGCCCGGTCGAGATGCGCGATCCGTTCCTGCGCAAGGAACTGAAGCGCGCGGTCATCTGGCTCGGGCTCGCCTGCGTGATCGCGTTGCTGATCGTGCTGGTCCAGCCGTTGCTGATCATCTTTGCGGGCGTCGTGTTCGCGGCGTTGCTCGATGGCGGTGTGCGGCTGCTCGGGCGGGTGCTGCCGATCGGGCGCGGCTGGCGGTTGCTGATCGTGGTGCTGCTGACGTTCGCGTTCCTGGTCGGGACGTTCGTCCTGACCGGCGTGCAGGTGACCGAGCAGGTGACCCAGCTGCGCTCGACGCTGGAGACGCAAGCCAATCGCTTCACCGGCTATCTGACGTCGCAAGGGCTCATGCCAGGCGCGTCGGACGTCAACGGGATCGTCAAGCAGGCGCTCGGCTCGGTCGGGCGGGTGACGTCGTGGGTGGGTACCGCGATCGGCGCGTTGACCAGCATGTTCATGATCCTGATCCTCGGGCTGTTCATCGCGATGGATCCGGGCACCTATTCGCGCGGGCTCCAGTGGATGGTGCCGATCGACCTGCGTCCCGAATTCGCCAAGACGTTGGTCAAGATGGGCGACACGTTGCGCAAGCTGCTCGCCGGGCGCCTGCTGGGCATGGCGGTCGAGGGCGTCGCGACGGGTATCGCGCTGACGATCGGTGGCGTGCCGATGGCGATGCTGCTCGGCATCATCGCGGGTCTCTTGGCGTTCATCCCGAATGTCGGCGCGATCGTGACCGGCGT
>JAJNQF010000025.1 GCA_021154945.1 Sphingomonas sp. | reverse complement strand
GATGACGATGGAGCACCTCCACGCGAACCGCGCCGACTTCATCCAAAAGGTGCAGGAGGCGCTGATGACCGATCTGGACATGAACGGCTTCCAGCTCGAGTCCGTCAGCATCACGCATTTCGACCAGACCGCGTTCGAGCATTTCAACGAGAACAACGCGTTCGATGCCGAGGGGCTGACCGTGCTCACGCGGACGATCGAGGAGCGCAAGAAGATCCGCAACGACATCGTCGCGACCAACCGGGTCGAGATCGAGCAGCGTAACCTCGACGCCAACAACCAGTCGCTCGAGATCGCGCAGGCCGCGGAACAGGCCCGCCTGACGCAGGAGCAGACGCTGTCGGCCCGACGCGCCGAGCAGGCCACCGCGATCGCCACCGCCGAGGCCGAGCAGACCCGCCTCGCCGAGATCGCACGGATTACCGCCAGCCAGGCGCAGACGGTCGCGCAGACCGAGGCGGACAAGGTGATCCAGACGGCGACGATCGCCCGCGACGGCGCGGTCCAGACGGCGACGATCGAGCGCGACCGCACCATCGAGATCGCGCGCATCACGACCGCCGTGCAGACCGCGCAGAAGTCCGAGGAGGAATCGACCGCCACCGCAGCCGCCAACGAGGCGCGTGCATTGGCCGTCAGAGCCGAGGAAAGCGTCGCCACCGCCAAGGCGACCGAGATCGCCAACCGCAACAAGAACGTCGCGGTGATCGCCGCCACCCAGCGCGCGCAGGAAGAAGCCGTCGGCATCACTGTCGCTGCAACCGCCGAGAAGGAAGCTGCCGAGGCTCGCGCAAGCGCCCTGCGTACCGAGGCGACCGCCGAAGCCGATGCCGAGAAGGCGCGGGCGGAAGGTCGCGAGGCAGCGTTCAAGGTCGACGCGGCAGGTCAGGCATCGCTCAACGAAGCGACCAACCTGCTGAGCGACGCGCAAACAGCGCTGCTGATCCGGCGCGCGATGCTCGAAGCACTGCCCGCAATCATCGCTGCGGCGAGCAAGCCGATGGAGAACATCGACAAGATCAGCATCCTTGATGCCCGGGGGCTACACGGCGACGGCGGCAGCGAAAGCGCATCAGGCGGTGGCCAGGGCAATCTCGCCGACGCCGCGGTCGCAGCCGCGATGCGCTACCGCGTCGGCGGCCCGCTGATCGATGGCCTGATGGCGGAACTCGGCATGACCGGCAGTTCGTTGAACGGCATGCTCGCCGGCAGCAGCGCTAATGCAGCGCCTGCCCGAACCTCCTCCACCGATCCCCAAAGACAAGCCGCCACGCTCAACGGTGGGTCGGACGGCCCGTCTGCTTGATGGTCTGCAACCACTTTTCAGTGCTGGGGAGGTCGATCCCGGCCAGCACCACCGGCGCGGCTGCGGGAAACCTGGGCGTTTTGCGTCCGTCCCCATCGTAAGGCCTTTCCCACTAGAGCAGGATTTCTATCGGCGAAATCCAGCAGAAAGCTTTCCAGCCGATAGGGCGTCGCCTCGGGGAAATACAGTGCATGCTCTCGCCTGTATGTCGCCTCGATACGGACCGCGGATCGGCTGAAGCTCGCAACCATAATTGCGGACGTCATTACCCATGCGACCGTCGCTACGAGTAGAACCATCCAGTCATAAGACGGCAGCACATCCGAGAAATTGGCCATTGCGCCGCCCAGCGTGATGATCACCGCCGACGCGGTATTGGCGGAAATGGCACTTTGCTGAACGGACCCGAGCAGCGTTTGGAAAAAGGTGGCCTGCTTCTGTCGACGTTCCCAATCATCGGTAACCGGGAGTTCTCGGGAAGCTATATCGGTCATGGCGATCGAATCCTTTGCTGACGGTCGAAGACGTTTCGTTCATCGACACGGCCGACGACCACGCGCTACGACCCGACGTCCCACGATAGCATGATATCTGTTTCACCAACCCAGTTTGGGACACGCTGGCGCAAGGCGGGAGGATCGCATCGTCGGCCCTTCTCGCCCCAAACCTGTACGGGAGCCGACAAACACGTTCAGGAACGATGTCTCTCGATATCCGTATCAACGGCGCATCCCGATCGTCGGGTTCGAGAGGACATCTCATGAAGTTTACGCATCTCATCGCGGCCGGGTTGGCCTTCGCAACGCTTGGCCTCGGCACCGCCGCTCCTGCCGAGGCGCAGCGCGATCGCGGGCATAGCCAGCAGTATCGCGATAACGATCACCGCGGCGACCATCGTGGCGATCGGCGCGATTTCCGTCGCAACGATCATCGTGGCGATCGCCATGACGACCGGCGCTATCGCGGCCGTGGCAATGACCGTCGCAACTGGAACAACAATCGCCGTTGCCGCACCGAATGGCGCAACCATCGTCGCGTGCAGATCTGCCGCTGATGCAAGCCGATCCGGCGCGTAGTATGATGCGTCGGCACCAAGCGGGCGGTGGCATGACGCCGCCGTCCGCCCCTGCATGTGACCCTTTGACGAGGATTTGGATCATGAAGCGTTTCTTCGGTACGGCTGCGGTGATTGCGGCGACGTGCCTTTCCGTTGCCACGCCCGCGATGGCGCAGTCGCAGGCCGACGATGCGCGCTTTGCCGCCGCTCAGGCGCGGCTCGACAGCGAGTTGCAGATCTTCCGCACGGAATTCGATCGCTACCAGTCGGTGCGCGGCAATCGCGGCGGCTATGCGCCACAGAGCGGCTATCGCACCGCGCCGGATCGCAGCGGCGACTATCAGGAGGCCTATTCGGACGAGCGCGACGAGGGCAATTATGACCCCTCGCGCTATTACCGCGCCGGCCCGAACTATCAGGAGCGCGTGCTGGCGACCAACGACCGCGTCTATGCAGGTCAGGATGGCCGCTATTACTGCAAGCGCAACGACGGTACGACCGGGTTGATCATCGGTGCAGCCGGTGGCGGCATCCTCGGCAACGTGATCGATGGCGGCCGTTCGCGGATCGTCGGCTCGCTGCTGGGCGCGGCCGCGGGTGGGCTCGCCGGGCGTGCGGTGGATCAGAACAACAGCCAGGTCCGCTGCCGCTGAGGTTGACGAGCTAGGAGCCTAACTGTTCCCCCGCGAAAGCGGGGGCCCAGGAATCACAAGCGACACCGATCGTGGTCCTGGGCTCCCGCTTTCGCGGGAGAACAGCAGGGCACGTAACCCTACTTCGCCGGCCCCAGCAGTTTCTGCGCGAAATACGTCATCTGCAGCGCCTGCAACCGGGCGCCCTGCTCGATATCCGCATCGCCCGAATGACCGCCGGCGGTGTCCTCGTAGAAAAGATACGGCAGTCCATATTCCTTCAGCCGCGCCGCGAACTTGCGCGCATGCTGCGGCCCGACGCGGTCGTCCTTGGTCGTCGTCCAGATATACGGCTCCGGATACGCCACGCCCTTCCTGATGCTCTGATACGGCGAGATCGTCTCGAGGAACGCCTTCTCCGCGGGCACGCTCACCGAGCCATATTCATCGACCCACGACGCGCCCGCCGCGATCTGCTCGTAGCGGATCATGTCGAGCAACGGCACCTGGATCACCACCGCCTTCCACAAATCCGGATGCTGGTTGAACTCGACGCCCATCAGCAGCCCGCCATTCGACCCGCCATAGATGCCGAGCTTGGCCGGGCTCGTCAGCTTCCGCGCGATCAGGTCCTGCCCGACAGCGGCGAAGTCGTCGTAGATCACCTGCCGCTTGGTCTTGCGCCCGGCGTCATGCCATTTCGGCCCGAACTCGCCGCCGCCGCGGATATTGGCAAGCACGAAGCTGCCACCGCGCTCGATCCAAAGCTTGCCCGTCACCCCCGAATAATACGGCGTCATCGACGATTCGAACCCGCCATAGGCGGTCATGATCGTCGGCGTCGTCCCGTCGAGCGCCACCCCCTTCCGGTGAACCACGAAATACGGAATCTTGGTCCCGTCCTTAGAGGTCGCCTCGAACTGCTCGACCTCCGCGTTCGACGCATCGAACTTGGCGGGCAGCGCCTTGACCTGCTTCGGCACGCCCGCCGGCCCCGCATCGAGCGACCAGAGCGTCGTCGGCTGAAGGAAGCTCGTCACCTGCACGAACAGCGCATTGCTGCGATCGGTCGTGCTCGCCACGTCGACCGAGGCGTTGTCGGGCAGCGCCACCGCGCGCGACGTCCAGCCGTTCTTGGCATGCGTGAACACCACCGCGCGGCCGCGGACATTGTCGTAGACGCTCGCCACGACGTGATCGCGCGTCACCGACACGCCGTCGACCGACTGCCGCGCGGTCGGCGCGAACACCAGCGTCGGCGTGAACCGCCCCTTGCGCACCTCGGCCAGCGGTGCCGACGCGATCGCGCCCGCCGGGATCTGACCCCACGCCTCGCTGGTCGAGAAGATCACCTGTCCGTCGACCATCCCCGCCGGAAACACGCGCGCCGGAACGTCGAGCTTCACCAGCCCGGCCGGCGTGACGACATGTTTTTCGCCGCCGAAGAAGGTCTGCCGGCGCTGGTTGATCACCACGCGATTGCCCTGCCCGTCGGTCATCACGTCGGCATAGGTGCCGAGCTGGTCCGACGCCGCGCCGCGGAAGATCTCGCGCGCGGCGGTCAGCGGCTGGCCGCGCTTCACCTCCTTGACGACGAACGGATAGCCCGACGAGGTCATCGATCCCGCGCCCCAGTCGCGCGACACCATCAGCGTATCCGCGTCGATCCAGGTCGCGCCCTGCTTCGACGTCGGCAGCACGAAGCCGCCGGTGACGAACTGCCCCGCCTTCAGGTCGAACTCGCGGTAGGTGACGGCGTCCTCGCCGCCCTCCGACAGCGCGACGAGGCACAGCCGCTCCTCGGGCGGCAGGCAGGACGCGCCCTTCCACACCCATTTCTTACCCTCGGCCTTGCTCAGCGCATCGAGATCGAGCGTGGTCGTCCAGGCCGGGTTCGCCTCCGCGTACCCTGCCTCGCTGGTCCACCGCCAGATTCCCTGCGGATGCTCGGCATCGCGCCAGAAATTATAGATCCGCCCGAACAGCTGGTTCGGCATCGGGATGCGATCCTTCGCCGACGCGATCGCGAGCGCCTCGGCGTAGAAGGTCTTGTAGCGCGGATCGTTCTGGAGCCGTGGGAGCGTCTTCGCATTCTCCGCCTCGACCCAGGCGAGGGGCTTGGCGCCATCCTTGTCCTCGAGCCAGATATACGGGTCGGCGGCGGTGTTCGTTTTGGTCATCGGTGCGACTTGGGCAATGGCCGACGTACCCGCAAGCATCACTGCCGCCGCCGAAAAGCAAAAACCACGCATACCCAACTCCCTGCCGTCACCCCGGACTTGTTCCGGGGTCCACCGATCCGCAT
>JAJNQF010000501.1 GCA_021154945.1 Sphingomonas sp. | reverse complement strand
CACTCTCAACGGTCAGCGTGTCTAGGGCGGCGCTCCAACAGCGATGTTGGGGCGCCGCCTTTCGATATGCGGGACCGCCTGCTGCAAATCCGTTCGGACGGACCGTGATCGCCGGACGTGGAGAATGACGATTATGAACGTTTCCCGTGACGACGCACTGTCGCTTCGCTCGGCAATCGCGTGGGCATTGCATCTTGCCGATGCGCAGGACGACACGCTGGTCGCTGCGATCCTCGCCAACGCGCTGGAAACGGCGGAACGGTCTGGCGCCGGATCGCTTGGCACCGATGCGTGTCGGGCCGATCTTGCGGGAAACGGCTCGCGCGAGAAAAGGGAATAACGCGTGCGAGCCGCAGTCCGGATGGCCGGCTGCGGTCTTGGGGACGCTTGCCGACGACGCGATCATGCTCCGGCGCGTCGCCCGGATCAAGCGGATATTTGAACACGGAGTATGCCGATCCGCCATGGTGACGAGCCATTGGTGGAGCGACGGACCGACATACCCTCGCTTAAATCGATAAACCCTTGAATTGGGTGCATATCGTCGGTGATTTTGCGGTCAGATCAGCGCATCGAGCAGGCCGATCAACGGACGATCCGCGGGCGGCATGGCGAGGCCGTGCATGTCCGCCGGCCGGACCCAGCGCAGCGCGGACGCCTCGAGCGCGCGCGGCACGCCACTCCATTTGCGTGTGATATACAGTAATAATAACAGGTGACGCTCCCCCAACCCCGCACTCGCAAACGCCGCGGGGGCCAAGCAGGCATGCGGCACGGCAATGCCCAGTTCCTCCTCCAGTTCGCGGATCAGTGCGGCTTCCGGCGTCTCGCCCGCTTCGACCTTGCCGCCCGGAAACTCCCACAGACCGGCGAGCGATTTTCCTTCCGGACGCTGCTGCAGCAGGACGCGCCCGTCCAGATCGACCAGTGCGGCGGCGACGACGGGTAGCAGCAACGATCCCGCCGTACCGGATTGTATGTTGGTCATTCCTTAAGCTCCTCACGACTAGACCAGCCCGATGAGGCCGAGAGATTTCGCAACGTCCCCGATCATCCGAACGATCGCGCGTGCGTTGCGCCAGCAGCGCGGTGCGACGGCGATCGAATATGGCCTGATCCTCGCCGTTATGGTGATCGCGATGATCGTCGGCCTGACCGCATTGGCCGACTCGACCACGGGTATGTGGAACACCGTCGACACCAAGGTCCGTGCCGCCCGCTGACCCGGAAAGAAACCGGGTCACCTTAAACCTTTCTCAACTCACCGCTTGTAGTTCTCGAACTGCTGATCCGGCCCGTCCGGTCCAGCCGGGTGACACTGAAGCAATCCAACGATGGAGACCGGAATGAAGACGATTCGCAAGTTTTTCAAGAACAGCAAGGGCGCGACCGCAATCGAGTACGGCCTGATCGCCGCGCTGATCGCCGTTGCCGCCATCGCTGCGATGCAGGGCCTGGGCAACAGCCTCAGCGGCACGTTCAACAACGTCGGCACGAAGCTTAATGCGTCGACGACGAGCAGCACGACTGGCAAGTAACGCCATCTAGGTGGCCGGCGGAGGGTATTTCAGCCCTCCGCCGACCGTCTATCAGACCTGAAGGCGTCCCATCTTCAGGAATTTCGCTTGGCGATCCTTGCGCAGGTCGGCAGGCGCAAGCATCACCAGATCGTCGAGCGCCGACGACAACGCGTCGCCCAGGGCATCGATCGCCGCGACCCGGTCGCGGTGCGCGCCGCCCAGCGGTTCGGCGACGATATCGTCGATGACGCCGAACGCCTTCAGGTCCTGCGCAGTGATCCGCATCGCTTCGGCAGCTTCGGGTGCCTTGTCGGCGGTGCGCCACAGGATCGAGGCGCAACCCTCGGGGCTGATCACCGAATAGACCGCATGTTCGAACATCAGCACGCGGTTGCCCGCCGCGAGCGCGACCGCGCCGCCCGAACCGCCCTCGCCGACGATTGCCGCGACGATCGGCACGCCGGCGTTGAGGCAGGCCTCGGTCGATCGGGCGATCGCCTCGGCCTGGCCGCGCTCTTCGGCCTGGATGCCGGGGAACGCGCCGGAGGTGTCCACCAACGTTACGATCGGCAGGCCGAATCGGTTGGCGAGTTCGACCAGGCGGATTGCCTTGCGATACCCCTCGGGCTTGCCCATGCCGAAATTGTGACGGAGGCGGCTGGCGGTGTCGTCGCCCTTCTCATGGCCGAGCACCATGATTTTCCGCCCGCGGAACGTCGCGAAGCCGCCGAGGATCGCCTGGTCGTCGCCGAACGCGCGGTCGCCGGCGAGCGGCACGAACTCGTCGAACAGCGCGGCGACGTAATCCTTGAAGTGCGGACGCTCGGGATGGCGCGCGACCTGCGTCTTCTGCCACGGGGTCAGCCGCGCGAAGGTGTCCTTCAGCAGCTTGTCGGACTTCGCCTGCAGACGGGCGATGTCGGCGGCGAGGTCGACGCTGCCTTCGGCGGCGGTGTCGCGGAGTTCGTCGATCCGGCCCTGGAGTTCGGCGATCGGTTTCTCGAAGTCGAGGAAGCTTGGCATGTGCGGCGGTTACGGCGCGGGCGCGTCCGCGTCAACGAGGTGGCAGGTCTGCCAGCGGGTGACGCGTGTTGACGAGTTCAACGAGGCGGCTCGAATCGACGTGCGTGTAGATCTCGGTGGTGGCGATATCGGCGTGGCCGAGCATCGATTGCAGCGCGCGCAGATCGGCGCCGCCGGCGAGTAAATGCGTCGCGAAGGCGTGGCGCAGGACGTGCGGGCTGACACGGTCGGGCGGGATGCCGGCCTCGGCGGCGAGCGCCTTGACCAGCTGGTACAGGCGGATGCGCGAGAGGTGGCCCTTGCCCGAGGGGAACAGCCATAGACGGTCCGCCGCGACATGGGTCCGCCATACCGCAACTGCCGCTCGCGCGCGGTCGGAGATGGGAACGAGCCGCTCACGCCCGCCCTTGCCGCGCAGGATCAGGAACGGGCGATCGGGATGGACCGCATTGCGCGGCAGGCTGACGAGTTCGGTCGCGCGCAGGCCGGAGCCGTAGAGCAGTTCGAACAACGCCGAGAGCCGCAAGTCGTTGGGATCGAGCGGATCGCGCGCCGCGCGTTCAGCGATCGCCGCGAACAGCCGGTCGATATCGGCGTGGCTCAACACCTTGGGCAAGGTGCGTGCGGTACCGGGACGGGGCAGCGCCTTGCCGGGATCGTCGGCGCGGTGGCCTTCGTCGGCGAGGAACGCGAAGAAGCGGCGCAGCGACGCCGACTTTCGCCCGACGGTCGAGCGGGACAGCGCCGACCAGCCGCCCGCCAGTTTCGCCAGCGTATCCACATCGGCATCGACCAACCCGCCGTCGAGCGCCTGCGAGGCGAGCGTCAGGTCGCTGCGATAGGCGGCGACGGTGTTGGCCGCCGCCCCCGCCTCCGCGGTCATCATCTCCAGGAACCGATCGATCAGCGCACGGTCGACGGCGTGGGTCACGTTCTGGCAGCCGGCGTGATCACGGTCGGGCACCCGGCGTGGGTCACGCCCTGGCAATCGCCTCGGCGGCGATCATCCGCGCTTCGCCGTCGAGCCCCACGGCACGCAGCGCGCCGACGATCCGGTACAGCGCCTCGGGCGGGATATCCTTCCAGCCGGACGCCTGCATGCCGATCGCGGCGAGCACGACGACCGTCCCCGGCTGACCGGCGCGCGCGGCGCGGTCGAGCGCGCGGGTCCAGGCATTGTCCGCCCCGATGCGGACACCGAGCGACTGCGCAGCGCGCTCGATATCGCCGGAGGCGAGCCGGCCCAGGCCCGCGAGCCCCGCGAACAACATGCGCTGCTTCAACGCCGAATCGCCTTCGCCGCCCGAATAGGAGGCAAGATCGGAATAGCTGAGCCGGCGATACGCGTCGGGATCGCTGAGCATGATCATCGCCCAGGCGTCGCCACCTGCCGGCACCGTCCCGAGCCACCGCGCGGCGGTGCGATCGAGCCCGGCGGACAGCATCGACGCGACCAGATGGTCCGCCTCGGCCTTCGCCAGCGCCGGGTTCATCCGCGCCGCAGCCCGCGCGGTCAGCACGAGCCTTGCGTAGGACGGCCGCGTGGCCGCCCCGCCCCACAATTGGCGCAACGCATTCAGCCGCGCATCGGGACTGCGATCGGCATAGGCGGTCTGGAGATCGTTGGCGGTCGCGGTCGCCGAGCTTTGCGTATCGTCGTCGGTCGAGGCGGCGGCGTAGAGATCGACCAGCGCGGCGCTGGAGAGCACTCCCTGCCCTGCCGCGGACTCCGCCGGTGCCAGCCGGGCCCCGAGTGGAACCGACGGCGACAGCGCCTGCCAATAGCGAACCTGAGGCCCGGCACTCGCATACAACTCGTCCGGCACCGCGACGCCGGTCGCCATCGCTAGGCCGAACCGCCATGCGGTAAGCTGGTCGACGCCGTCCCATTCGATCGTCACCGCCTGGCGACCCTGCGCGCCGGCGCCGACGACCTTCTGCGCGAGCAGCATGTCGATGCCGCTGGCGACGTTGCGACGCTTGGCGGTCGCGATCAGCGGGGTCGCCTGCGCAGGGTTGCCCGACAGCCCGGCGCAGATCGCCTGTGCCATCGTCCAGCCGCGCGCCGGCGCATAGCGCATCGCGCCGGGCACGAGCGGGCAGAAGCCGGCCGGATCGCCCGTCGCCAGCGAGGCGTTCATCGCGACCTGGTACAGTTTCGGCGTGTAGTTATCGGTGTCGACGCTCTGCGTGACCGCCCGCGCAGCGACCGATTCGCCCATTCGCAGCAGCAACCAAGCGCGCTCGGCCGCGAAGTCCGCGCCGTTGGTGCGGCTCGGCGTATCGACGCGCGACACCAGCGCCCGCCGCAGCAGGATCGACATCCAGCGCGACGGCAGCGGCGCGGTCAGCCGGCGCATCAGTGTCTCGACATACTGGCCATCGGCCTCGCCGAACGCATTCGTGTCGAGCCCGCCCTCGCTCGCGGTGACCGGACCGACCGTCTCGAGCGACCGCCGCGCGGATTCCGGCATCTCGTAGCGCGCGAGCACCGCCGGATCGACAGGCGTCGGCGTGGCGGCGGGCAGCGTCGCCGCGCCGTCCGCCGCGGTCGACGGCAGCGGCTGGATCATCGCGCTGGGCGGCAGCGGTTGCCCCGGCGTCGGCGTCGGCGTCGGTGACTGCATTGGCGACGGCGCGGGCGTTGCCGGCCGCGCAGGTTGCGTGCCGGCCGGGGGGGCCGGGCGTGGTGCAGGCGCAGGCGTCGGTTCGCCGAAGCCCGGTGGCAGGATCGATTCGGGGCGATCCTGGCCGATCGCGGGTGCCAGCGCAGAAAGAGCCCCGACGGCGACAGCCGCCGCCAGCGTGGCCTTAAGAGAGGTTCGCAAGCGTCACGGCCTTCTCGACGCGGCTCTGCGGACGCTCGGTCGCGCGGCCCGCCAGCAGGAACAGGCCGCCGACTACGACCACAAGAACGACGACGACCGAAACGATGAAACGGGACATACGACGCAACCTTGTAGTGGACGGGGGTAGTGAACGGGCAAAAGATCGAGCGCCAAGAGCTTTTGCCCTCGCGCGGTGCCGCTGTATAGCGCGGGCTACGATGTTGCAAAGCCACAACCCTTCAGGCGGGCCTGCCGGCCGTCGCCGCCCTGCCCCGATCGATCGCCCGATCGTGCTCGTCGGGCTGATGGGCGTCGGCAAGACCACCGTCGGCCGCCGCCTAGCGCTGCGCATGAACCTGCCGTTCGTCGATGCCGATCACGAGATCGAGGCGGCATCGGGCATGACCGTCGCCGAGATCTTCGCCAAATACGGCGAGGAGTATTTTCGTGACGGCGAACGTCGCGTGATCGCACGGCTGATCGACGGCACGCCGAAGGTCATCGCGACCGGCGGCGGCGCGTTCATCAACGACGACACGCGCACGCTGATCCTGCGCGACGCGATCTCGGTGTGGCTCAGCGCGCATCCGGACATTCTGGTCGAGCGTGTCGGCCGCCGCGACAGCCGCCCGCTGCTGCGCAACCGCGACGCGGGGAAAGTGCTCGCCGAACTGGCGCGCGTCCGCAACCCGATCTACGCGCAGGCGCACATCCATATTGTCAGCAACAAGACGCCGCACGAAGCGACCGTCGCCGCTATCCTGAGGGCGCTTGGCCGATGAAGACCGTTATTGTTGAGTTGGGCGCTCGGACCTATCCGATCCATATCGAAGCAGGGATTCTCGCGCGCGCAGGTGCGTTTCTCGCGCCGCTCGCGAAGGGCCGGCGCGTGGCGATCGTCACCGACGAGAATTTGTCGGGTCATCTCGCGACGTTGCAAACCTCGCTGACCGAGGCGGGGATCGCATCCGAGGCGATCGTCCTCGCCCCCGGCGAAGGCAGCAAGAGCTGGGCGACGCTGGAAATGCTGTGCGACCGGCTGCTCGGGCTCGGTGTCGAGCGCGGCGATCATGTCGTTGCACTGGGCGGCGGCGTGATCGGCGACCTCGTCGGGTTCGCGTGTTCGATCCTGAAGCGCGGCTGCAACTTCGTCCAGATTCCGACGAGCCTGCTCGCGCAGGTCGACAGTTCGGTCGGCGGCAAGACCGCGATCAACACGCGCGCCGGCAAGAATCTGATCGGCGCATTCCACCAGCCGGTTATGGTCCTGATCGACCCGCAGGTGCTCGACACGCTGCCGATCCGCGAGGTGCGCGCAGGCTATGCCGAGGTCGTGAAATACGGGCTGATCGACGACTTCGCGTTCTTCGAATGGTGCGAGACGAATGGTGTCGCGTTGCTCGCGGGCGACCTGGCGCTGCGCGAATACGCGATCGCGCACAGTGTCTCGGCCAAGGCGCGGATCGTCGCGGCGGACGAGCATGAAACGAACGGGACGCGTGCTCTGCTCAATCTGGGTCACACGTTCGGCCATGCGCTGGAGGCGGAGACCGGGTTCTCGCAGGCGCTGATCCACGGCGAAGGTGTCGCGGCGGGGTGTTCGCTCGCGTTCGGGTTTTCCGCCGCTCAGGGGATCTGTTCGGGTCAGGATGCGGAGCGTGTAGCGGCGCATTGGCGCGCTGTCGGACTGCCCGATGGGCTAGCAGCCGCGAAGATCGACGCCAGCGGCGCACGGCTCGTCGATCACATGCGCCACGACAAGAAGATGGCCGCGGGGACGCTGCCGTTCCTGCTCGCGCGCGGCATCGGCCAGACGTATCTCGACAAGACCGTCGACCTCGCCGAGGTCGAGGCGTTCCTCGACGCGCAGCCCCGCTGATGCCGAACGGCGTCGCCAAGCAGAACCTGCCGACCAAGGTCTGTCCGGCATGCGAGCGGCCGTTCACGTGGCGCAAGAAATGGGCGCGGGACTGGGACAGCGTGATCTACTGCTCCGACGCTTGCCGGAAGAAGCGCTGACGTTGAACTAGTAAAGTAGATTGTTCACCCGCGAAGGCGGGTGCCCGGACTGGGTCCCCGCCTTCGCGGGGAAACAAGCTTTCGCAGCTATCCCCGGGCACTCCAAGCCAGCCACAGCCACCCACCGATCAGCAGCGCCCCGCCGATCGGCGTGATCGCGCCGAACCAGCGCGGCGCCCCCAGCGCCATCGCATACAGCGTCAGCGCGAAGATCGCCGCGCCAATGACGAACAGCCACGCCGGCCCCCGCGTCTCCATCCGGACCGCCACCAGCGCCGCGACCACGTGGACCAGCTGATACTGCGCGCCGGTCCTCAGCCATTCCGCCGCCGAGCCACTCGCGCCGTGTGCGCCGAACGCCCCCGCCGCGACCGCTATCGCGCCCGACAAGGCCGCAAGAATGGCGATAATCATTGCGAATCATTCCCCCAGGGAAACCGCTTGGCAGTCTCGGCGCGCGCCGCGCGCATGTCGCCCGAGTCGATCTGCAACTGCAACCGCTCCTTGTCGCGCGACCGGTATTGCTCCTCCGCGCGGTCGATATCGGTCGGCGACACGTCGAGCCCCCGCAACGCGAGCCGTGCCATCTTCACCGCCGATTCGAGCACCTCGCGCACGACTGCGGTCGCCGACGTGTTCTTCAGCTTGACCAACGCGCGGCGATCGAAGGCGCGAACGTAGATCGCGGCTTTCGGGAACGCCTCGTGCACGCCCTCGATCGTGTCGGGATCGAGCTGGTCGCCGTCCATGCAGAAGCAAATGATCTCCGCCTCCGCCGCACCCGCCTGCCGCAACAGATCGAGCCGCGTACCGTCGCCGTAATAGACCTTCGCGCCGAACTCGCCGGCGATGTCGATCATCTCGATATCGGTGTCGATCAGCGTCACCGGGATGTCCTGCGCGAGCAGCATCTGGCCGACCGTCTGACCGAACCGCCCGTACCCGACGATGATCGCATTGGCGCCGTCGACCTTCGGCCCGTCGCGCTCCTGGTCCTTGGCGATCGGCTCGGTGCGGAAACGCTTGGTGATGCCCATCAGGAACGGCGTGGTCGCCATCGATAGCGTGATGATCGCGCCGAACAGGCTGGCCGCCTGCGGTTCGATCAACAGCCCCGCCTGCGCCTGCGCGAACAGCACGAACCCGAACTCGCCGCCCTGGCTGAGCAGCAGGCCCAGCGCGAACGCCTGCCGCCATGTCATCTTGAATGCCATACCGATGAGCATGATCACGCCGGTCTTGGTCAGGATCAGCGCCGCGGCCATCGCCATCACGAACAGTGGCCGCTCGGCGATCGCGTTGAGGTCGAGCACCATGCCCACCGCGAGGAAGAACAGCCCGAGCAGGATCGAGCGGAACGGCTCGACATCGGCTTCCAGCTCGTGGCGATACGGGCTGTCCGCGAGCATTACGCCGGCGATGAACGCGCCGAGTGCGGTCGACAGCCCGAGCCATTCCATGATCGCGGCGCTGGCGATCACCGTGAAGAGACCCGCAAACACGAACATCTCGCGCTCGCCGAGATTGCCGATCAGGCGGAAGAACGGCCGCAACAGGAAGCGTCCTGCGATGATCAACCCGCCGACCGCGAGCACCGTATAAATCGCCAGCAGCCACCCCGGCGGCGCGTTGGCATCCGCCGGGTTGCGGCTCATCGCCGCGACGATCGTGATCAAGGGGACGATCGAGAGGTCTTGGAACAGCAGGATCGAGAAGGCACGCTCACCAAAAGGAGTCCGCATCCGGCCCGACGAGCGCAGCATCGGCAGCACCTGCGCGGTCGACGACAAGGCGAGCGGGAGGCCGAGCGCGAGCGCGGCGGGCAGCGAGAACTTCGCGCCGATCCAGACGATAGCGGTGATCGCCAAGCCGCAGATCGCGACCTGCAGCAATCCGAGCCCGAAGATCTCGTGCTTCATCCGCCACAACCGCGCCGGATTGAGTTCGAGACCGACGATGAACAGGAGCAGCGTGATGCCGAGTTCGGCGAACCCTAGCTTCGACTCCGCATCGCCGACTAGCCCGAGCACATGCGGCCCGACGACCGCGCCCGCGACGAGATAGCCCAGCGTCGCCCCCAGCCCGAGCCGCCGGAACAGCAGCACGAACATGAGGCCGAACCCGAGCAGTACGACACCGTCCCGCAACAGCGACGGCGACGCCTCCGCCATCAGACTTTCGCCTTTGCAGCGGTATCGGCAGCCTCGGCTGCAGCTTCGAACGCGAGCCGGATCGAGGGGTGGCGCGCGGTGTAGTCGAGCGCGGGGGTGAAGATATCCATTCCCGGCCAATCGGGCGCATCGCCCTCGCGCGCAAGCCATGCGGTCAACGCATCGCGCGTCGCGGCGAGTTCGGCGGGGGTGCGGCCGAGGATATTCGCCGCGAGCAATGACGACGATGCCTGGCCGAGCGCGCAGGCGCGGACCAACAGGCCGACCTCGCTGACGCGGCCGGCATCGTCTACCGCGACGTCGATCGTCACCCGGCTCCCGCAGATCGGCGAGCGTTTCTCGGCGGTCCCCATCGGCTCGGGAAGGCGTTCGTGATGCGGGATCGTTGCGGCGAGGCGCAGGATCTCGGCATTGTAGAGGGGAGCGCTCATGACTTCGGCTCGCTTGCGTTTTCGGATCGGGAAGGGTCGGATCTGGAAGGCGGGGTGGTTGCGCCGAAGACGGGTTTGCCGCGACGACGGCGGTCGACGAAATCGGCGATGCTCGCGCTGGTCGCGTTGAGCAGCGGATAGGTGCGCGACGTCGTCATCCAGCCGGGCCGGCGCGAGGCTCCACCGCCCATCGTGTCGATGACCAGCGTCGCGAGCAGGAAGACGAGGCTGGCGAGAATCAGGCCCTTCAGCGCGCCGAACCCGAAGCCAAGCGCACGGTCAACCGGACCAAGGATCGAAGTCCGCGTCCGCGCGCCGATCGCGTTGGCGACCAGCCGCCCGCCGATATAGGTGACGCCGGTGATGATCGCGAACGCGAGCACCGCAGCACCGCCGACGGTACCGACCACCGGCGAAAGCGCGGCGGCGAGCGGGATGTGGAACAGCTTCAGCATCGCGACCATCGCCACCCAGGCGAACATCGATAGCACTTCGGTCACGAACCCGCGGACCAGCCCCAGCACCGCGGACCCGGCGACGGCGATCAGGACGACGATGTCTAGGGCAGTGAGGTTCATGCGCTCTGGAATAGGGACGCAGGGGCCGAACCGCTAGTGCATGCTGCGACCGACGCGTCCTAGCGGTTCAGGCCGAACACGCCGTAGCGTTCGCGCCATGCGGCGACTTCGTCCTGCAGATGCGGGGGTGCAGCCTCTCCGGAAAGGACGAAGCGGGCGACGTCGTTGTCGGGATGCATCAGCATTTTCTTCGACCCGTCACTGAACCAGACCGGGACCAGTTGGTCGCACACGCTGTCGAGTACGGTCGCCGCCATGCCATTCGTGATCGCGTCGCTGCCGGCGAGCACGCGGACGTTGATCGAGACGCCTTCCAGGCAGTTCTTCGGTTTATTGACGAAATTGAGCGAGACGAGCAGCCCGGACCGGTCGGGCCGGGCCTCGTCGGGGAGGCTCGCAACCCGTCGCCAGGCGCAGAACCAGGTTCGGCAGATGCGTGGGCGGACGGCATGGATACCGCAGCCTTGTTCGCAGAGGTGGATACACGGCGTTCCCGCGGGTTTGGCGAACTCCGGCGTATCTACCGTCAGCTCGGTGCAGCACGCGGTGCAATCCCCGCACTCCCGATCTGGCAGAATCGATCCCAGCAGCGTGGTTTCCAGATCGGCTTGGGGCTGCATCTGCGCGCGCGGGTCCGTCGGGGTCGGGGTTTCACGCCGATCCACGGTTCAATTCCCTTCGGAATCCACCGTGAAGACCATCGGCTTGCCGCGCGACATCGGCTCCCACCCCGCAGCCAACGCGGCTCGCACCCCGCGAGCGATCGTCGCGTCGTCGATCTGCAGCCGCCCGCGCGGCAAGCCCTTCAACAGGCGTTTCGGCGCGGGGAACTCGAGCAGGGCTTCGCGTTTGGCATCGTCCTGCAACAGCGAGATCGTCATGCCCTTCCAGCCATCGGCATCCGTGTGTTGCGGCTCGCGCTGGAGATGCCAGTCGTATCGGGTGCCGTCGACCTCGACGGTACCGGTGTTGCTTTTGGTGTTCGACATGCTGGCGCCATAGCATGGCTGGCGTGAGAGGCCATGCGTTCGGGGTTGTCGCGGGTTTGCGGGCTGGGGATGCCGTTGTGTGGGGTTCGATCGCTTGGTGATCGACGACGGCCTCACCGCCCCACCCCGGCACTGCCCTACCCCGGTACCGCACCACCCCGGCGGAGGCCGGGGCCCAGTTGGAAAGGTCGCGGTGATTAAGCGCGGCGGTCGCCAGCAGCGTCCCCCACCTGGGCCCCGGCCTCCGCCG
>JAJNQF010000499.1 GCA_021154945.1 Sphingomonas sp. | reverse complement strand
TGCCCGCTTTCGATATCGGTTGTGTAGGCAGCAGCGGCCTGGGCCGCGCGCTCCCGCTGAACAGCATGAACCCTGCGACGATCAACGCGATGACCGCCGCCCCGCCTGCCAGATATCGCCACATCGCTGCCGCCCCCATTGCCCAAGCCTGCACGCTAGGCCCCGGAGGCGACGATCCCCATCCGATTGGTCAGTATCCGGTCAGTCTGTGCCACGCCAACCGCCCGACCCGCTTCGGGCTGCCGGGTGGCGGCGGTGGATCCGACACGTCGAACCGCGCCGATAGCGCCATCGCCCCGAGCGCCCGTGCCCTGCCCGGCCAGCGACCCCGCAATGCCGCGTCGAGCGCCAGCTCCGCCCTCGCACGTGCCAACTGGCGGCTAGGCGCGTCGGTCAGCCGCTGCGACAGATCGGCCATCGCCCAGCCCTCGCCTGCGAGCCCAACGCGCGCATCCGTCACCGACAGCAATGTGCCGGCCAGTTCGAACACTCTGCGCCCCCGATCGCGCGCGAACCGTTCGACGGCCGCGGCATCGAGCACCGGCTCCAGCAGAGCCTCCCACCCATCGGTCATCGCCGCCAGCATCGTCCCCGATACCCCAGCGGGCAGCACGCACGCCTGGAGCGCGGTCAGCACGGGCTCGGCCGGCGCTGGCGCACCATCCAGTCGCTCCAGCGCCTCGTACCACCACGTCAATCGCATCTGGCCAACCAACGGCTCCCGCGTCGTCCGCAGGATCGCGCCGAGTGTATCGTCGAGCGCGAACAGGGCGTCGAGCGCGGGGCGCACCGCGGCGTCGGCATAGCTGAGCGCCAAATGGTGATCTAGGTCGGGTCGGGTCATGCCTGGCTCGATAGCGCACGGCCAGCCGATCCGCACCCCCACCGATCAGCGGTTGGCACGGTTAATAGCCGGATAACCATGTTCCTTGAGCAGCGCTTACCGGGTCGTGGCGCAAGGAGAGGCGACACCGATACCGTCTGAACCCCACCGCACCTTACTACCCGCATCGAGTCAGGACAGCATGAGCGCCAAGCACGGCCTAAAACGACAACGGCCGACGACCTTTCTTGGGCGGCTGCGTACCGATGTCCGCGGCAATACCTTGATGATCGTCGCGTTCGCGATGATGCCGTTGATCGCAATGGTCGGGTCGGGCCTGGACATGGCACGCGCTTACGTCGCGCGCGACCGCCTCCAGCAGGCGTGCGACGCGGGATCGCTGGCGGCGCGGCGCTTGCTGTCGGGTACCACCCTGACGCCCGCCGTCGAAACCGAAGCCACGAATTACTTCAACTTCAACTTCCCTCAGGCATCGTTCGGCACGGCTGCGTTCATGCCGGTCGTTACCGTACCGTCGATCGGCACGGTGAAGATCACCGCTGCGACGACGATTCCGACGACGGTGATGAAGCTATTCGGCTTCTCCAACTTGAACCTGTCGACGAGCTGCTCCGCGACACAGGATTTCGTCGGGACCGACATCATGCTGGTGCTCGACATGTCGGGTTCGATGAACTGTCCGACAAACCGGCCAAACGACGCATGCGGCGAGATTGAACAATATAATTCGAAGATGCAGGCCCTGCGCGATGCGTCGGAATCACTCTACGACACGCTCCAGTCGGCTCAGGATCAGCTGCATGCCAACAACCTCCGGCTCCGTTACGGGTTCGTGCCCTATAATGCGACCGTGAACGTCGGAAAGCTCGTCTACGCGGAGAATCCGAACTACATTCGCAGCAGCGCTCCGTATCAATCGCGAACGATCACAACGGGCTGGTTTGGCGCTTACGCGACCTACGGGCAGATGACGCTCGACACCTCGTTGTTCAAGACGGGCGCGCTGGTCAATACGCCTGGCACATATCCGACAACCAAATCCCGGTGGGCTGGCTGTATCGAGGAGCGCCAGACCGATAATGTCACGATCGATGGAGGATCCGCAACGACCGCGCCTGCCAGCGCTTGGGACCTCGACATCAACATGCTGCCGACCTCAGATGCCAGTCGCTGGGCACCGTGGTGGCCCGAAGCAGAGTTTAATCCAAGTTCAAATCCGGCAGGTCAGTACACCGACGAAAAATATTGTGCGAGTGCCGCAAGTCGGCTGAGGGAATACTATAACGACAAAACTTCGTTCATGTCCTATATCAACAATCTGAAGCCTTTGGGCGGCACCTATCACGATATCGGCGTTATATGGGGCGCGAGATTTATATCGCCCGATGGCATATTCGCATCCGCGACACCTGAAACAAACGATCAAAACGACCCCGACAATCCCAAGAAATTGCGTGGGTTCAGCGTTCGCAAATACATGATCTTCATGACCGACGGCGATCTTTCGCCGTACCTCAACGTATACACGACCTATGGCGCCGAAGAGCGCGACAAGCGTGTGCTTGGAACGTCAGCTGGCAATGCTACGCAGCTCGCGGCTGAGCAGTTGCAGCGGCACCTCCAACGCTTCCGCATGGCCTGCAATGCGGCCAAGAGTCAGGGCATTCAGCTCTACGTCATCGCATTCTCGACCACGCTGACCTCCGACATGCAGAACTGTGCTACCACGCCGGCGATGGCGTCCGGCATCACGACCGCGCCCGCACTGATCGCGAAGTTCCAGGAGATCGGCAGCAAGATCGGGTCGTTGAGGATAAACCAGTGATCGCGACGTCGTCGAGGCTCCACGCGCTCAGGCACGACAAGCGCGGTGCGACGATCGTCGAGTTCGCGCTGATCGTACCGGTGCTTATCGGACTGCTGCTCTCGATTCTCGAAATCGGGTATCAGGGGTATGTCACCGCTGTCGTCCAAGGTGCGCTGTCGAAGGCATCGCGGCAGGTTACGGTCGGCAACAAGACGGCCGCCGACGTAGTGACGACCATCAAATCCGAAGTTCAGGCGATTGTCCCCGCGCAATATGTGACGGTTTCGACCCGGCGCTATTACAACTTCTCGAACGTCGGCAAGCCGGAAAAGATCACGTCGGACACCGATCCCAAAGGCGTGTTCAATCTTGGCGACTGTTTCGAAGACGCGAACAACAACGGTGTTTATGACGCAACGCCGGGCGACACCGGCGTCGGCAGTGCTGACGACGTAGTTTATTACACGGTCAACGTTGCTTATCCGAACCTGACCCCGGTCGGCGCACTGCTGTCCTGGGGAGCGACCCGCAGCGTTGCCGCCACGACGGTAATCCGTAACCAGCCTTTCACCTCGCGCGCAGAGCCGACGAACATATGCACCAAGGTGACATGAGCCGTCTCCAAACCCTCGCCCGCCGGTTTCGAGCAGACGTTCGCGGCCTTGCGATGATCGAGTTCGCGATCGTGGCACCGGTCCTGCTCACGCTCGGACTAGCCGGCGCAGAGATCACACACATGGCGGTCGCGGTGATGCGCGTGAACCAGATCTCCACGGCCATCTCCGACAACGTCGCACGCGTCCGAGACTTGATCGACGAATCCGACGTCAACGAGGCATTGCTCAGCGCGAAATTCATCGGTGGCGGTATCGATTTCAACGCCAACGGGCGCGTGGTGGTCTCCAGCGTCGAGCCGAACGGCGAGGAAGCACCGAAGGCCGGCCAGTATATCCGCTGGCAACGCTGCACCGGCGCGCTGAACATTGCTGACTCGCAACCGAAATACGGTACGGAAGGCAAGGGCCAGAACGACAACACGCTGCCCTATATGGGTAGCAGCACGCGCAAGATCGTCGCCGGTCCCGGCTCCGCGCTGATCTTCGTCGAGGTGACGTACCGGTATCAGCCGCTGGTCTCGTCACGCTTCTTCGGTACGCCGACCCTGCGTTCCGAGTCCGTGTACAACGTTCGCGAGCGCAATACGCAGGTCCTGGCGACGGTACCCGGTACCACAGCGAGCGTTTGCACGACCTACGCAGCGTGAACGCACCGGCCGGATGTTCCGGCCGGTGCGTCGGGATTACTTGTAGGTAACCTTCTTCACCGCCGTCACGACCTTCGCGACGTCGACCAGCATCAGCTTTTCGAGGTTTGCCGCATAGGGCATCGGGACGTCTTCGTTGGTCACGCGGAGCACCGGGGCGTCGAGGTCGTCGAAGCCGTGCTCCATCACTACCGACACGATCTCCGAGGCGATCGAGCAGGTCGCCCAATTCTCCTCGACGATGATCATGCGGTTGGTCTTGGCGAGGCTCTTCAGGACTGTCTCGGTGTCGAGCGGGCGCAGCGTGCGCAGGTCGATCACCTCCGCGTCGATGCCCTCCTCGGCCAGCTTCTCGGCGGCTTCGAGGCTGATGCCGACGCCGATCGAGTAGCTGACGATCGTGACGTCCTTGCCCTCGCGGACGATCCGCGCCTTGCCGATCGGCAGGACGTGGTTGTCGAGCTTGGGGACGTCGAAGCTGCGGCCGTACATCAGCTCGTTCTCGAGGAACACGACCGGATCCTCGGTGCGGATCGCGGCCTTGAGCAGGCCCTTCGCATCCGCCGCGTCATAGGGCGCGATCACGATCAGGCCGGGGACGCTCGCATACCACGCCGCGAAATTGTGCGAATGCTGCGCACCCACGCGCGACGCAGCGCCGTTGGGACCGCGGAACACGATCGGGCAGCGCATCTGGCCGCCCGACATGTAGTTGGTCTTGGCGGCCGAGTTGATGATGTGGTCGATCGCCTGCAACGCGAAGTTGAAGGTCATGAACTCGACGATCGGGCGAAGGCCACCCATCGCCGCGCCCGCGCCGATGCCGGCAAAGCCGTATTCGGTGATCGGCGTATCGATCACGCGACGGTCGCCGAACTCGTCGAGCAACCCCTGCGTGACCTTGTAAGCGCCCTGATACTGCGCGACTTCCTCGCCCATCACGAAGACGCGGTCGTCCTCGCGCATTTCCTCGGCCATCGCGTCGCGCAGCGCCTCGCGGACGGTCGTCTTGACCATCTCGGTGCCCTCGGGGATCGCCGGGTCGGAGATACCGACCTTCTCGGCCGACGCGACGAGCGCTTGCGTGCCGCTCTCGGCCTTGGCGGGCGAAGACCCTTCCGGAACTGGCGGTGCCTTGTCGTCTGACGGCGTTTCCTTCGGCGCGGCGTTGGCTGCGTCGCCGGAGCGCGCCTCGGCCGGCTTCGCAGCCTTGGCGTCACTGGCGCTCTCACCCTCTTCGAGGATCGTCGCGATGACGGTGCCGACCTTCACGTTGTCGGTGCCCTCGGGCACGGCGATCGAGCCGATCGTGCCTTCGTCGATCGCCTCGAACTCCATCGTCGCCTTGTCGGTCTCGATCTCGGCGAGGATGTCGCCCGACTTGACGCTGTCGCCTTCCTTGACGAGCCATTTGGCCAGCGTGCCCTCTTCCATCGTCGGGGAGAGCGCGGGCATCTTGATCTCGATCGCCATCAGTACTTCTCCACCAGAACGTCGGTGTAGAGCTCGGCAGCATCCGGCTCCGGGGTCTGCTCGGCGAAATCCGCGGCTTCGTTCACGATTTTCCTGATTTCCTGTTCAAGGGACTTGAGATCCGCCTCGGTCACGCCCTGCGCGTTGAGCAGCTTCTTCATGTGATCGATCGGATCCGACTTGTCGCGAACTGCCTGGACCTCGTCGCGCGTGCGGTACTTGGCGGGATCGGACATCGAGTGGCCACGATAGCGATAGGTCTTCATCTCGAGGATGACCGGGCCCTTGCCCGCGCGGACCCACGCCAGCGCTTCCTCGGCAGCACCGCGGCAGGCGAGCACGTCCATGCCGTCGACCTGGATACCGGGAATGCGGAAGCTCTCGCCGCGGCGATACAGCTGGTCCTCGGCCGAGGCGCGGTTGACGCTGGTGCCCATCGCGTACTGGTTGTTCTCGATCACGAAGATGATCGGGAGCTTCCAGAGCTCGGCCATGTTGAAGCTCTCGTACACCTGGCCCTGGTTCGCGGCGCCGTCGCCGAAATAGGCCATGCAGAGGCCGCCGTCGTTCGAATATGTGTGCTTGAACGCGAGGCCGGTGCCGAGCGACACCTGCGCACCGACGATGCCGTGGCCGCCGTAGAATTTATGCTCGGTCGAGAACATGTGCATCGACCCGCCCTTGCCCTTCGAGATCCCCGAATTGCGCCCGGTCAGCTCGGCCATGATCACCTTCGGGTCGATCCCGTAGGCGAGCATGTGGCCGTGATCGCGGTAGCCGGTGATCACCGAATCGGTCTCGCCGTTGAGCGCGGACTGAAGGCCGACAGCGACGGCTTCCTGGCCGATGTAGAGATGGCAGAAGCCACCGATCAGGCCCAAGCCATAGAGCTGGCCCGCTTTTTCCTCGAAACGGCGGATCAGCAGCATCTGCCGATACATTTCGAGCAGTTCGTCTTTCGACGCCTCGTACGGCTTGGGTTCGGCCGGTCGTTCGCGGTTCGTAATCGGCGGTTCGGCGATTGCGCGTGCTGGTGGGGGGGTCTTGGCCACGATGTGGGAAACCTCGTTTTCCGTAGGGGAGTTGAGGGAGCCTATAGGCGCGGACGGGGCGGAACATCAATTCCCGTCTGGGGTATGTTGGTTTTGGGGGCTTGGGATGGAGGCTTCTCCGTCATGCCGGACTTGTGCCGGCATCCACGGTTCCGCGTTCTCTTAGGCCGATGAGTGTGCGGAACGGTGGGCCCCGGAACAAGTCCGGGGTGACGGAGTGTGTTTGGCAAGACAGCTGCCGTTTCCCTGTTCTCCCGCGAAAGCGGGAGGACAGGGGGGACGAGCGAGCCACTATCCCCACCCCAAGCAAAGCTCCGGTTGCCCTCCCCTCGCGCCCGAGCCTAAAGCCCATCGCAATGGCTCCCACGACAGACCCCAACCAGCATCCCTTACGGATCGCCAATTTCCGCGCCTATTGGCTGTCCCGCTTCACCGGCACGATCGCGGTCAGCGCGATGTCGATCGTGATCGGGTGGCAGGTCTACAATATCGCCCGCGAGACGATGGACATCCGCCAGGCGGCCTTCATGCTCGGCATGATCGGGTTCGCGCAGTTCGTGCCGCTGTTCCTGCTCACCCCGATCACCGGCCTCATCGCGGACAGCTTCGACCGCCGCTGGATCGTCCGGGGCACGACGACGCTGCTGGTGCTCACGGCCGCGACATTGTGGTTGCTGACGTGGACCGGCCACCTGACGCTCGGCGTGCTGTTCGTCGCCGCGGTCGCGTTCGGCGTGGCGCGCGCCTTCTCCGGCCCGGCGTATTCCGCATTGGCCCCGAACCTCGTCCCCCGCGCCGTGCTCCCGACCGCGATCGCGATCAGCTCGATCGCGTGGCAGGTCGGCACGATCGCCGGTCCCAGCGTCGGCGGGCTGCTCTACGCGATCCACCCCGAGGTCGCGTACGGCGTCGCCACGCTGCTATTCCTCGTGGCGCTCGTCTTCATGTTCATGATCAGCCCGGTACCGCAGCCCGCGACGCAGACCGATCACCGCCCGCTTGCCCGGATCATCGAGGGCTTCACCTATGTCCGCCGCAACCGCCTCGTCCTCGCGACCATCACGCTGGACCTGTTCGCGGTACTGCTCGCTGGCGCGACCTCGCTGCTGCCGGTGTACTCGCGCGACATCCTCCACGTCGGATCCCAGGGGCTGGGCGTGCTCGCGGCCGGCATGGGCATCGGCGCGGCGATCACGGCCGTGTGGTTCTCGGTGCGCCCGATGAGCACCAATGTCGGCGTGAAGATGCTGATCGCCGTCGTCGTATTCGGCCTCGCGATCCTCACCTTCGGCGTCGCCACCCCGATCGTCGACCTGCTCG
>JAJNQF010000490.1 GCA_021154945.1 Sphingomonas sp. | reverse complement strand
GCGGAGCATGCGGTATAATGGAGTTCGCGCGCAAACGGTGCGGCGCGCCTGGCGATGGCCTTGCCGATCCGGCCCAGCCCGAAGATGCCGATCCTTCGCCCGCTCGCGCGTCGAGAAAGATCGACCGACCACCCGCCGTCTCGCACCGCGCGGTCGTTCGCGACGATCCGTCGCTGCACCGCGAGCATCAGCCCGATCGCGAGATCCGCGACGTCGTCGGTCAGCACGTCGGGTGTCGTCGTCACCGCGATCCCACGCGCCCTGGTCGCGGCAAGGTCGATACCGTCATATCCGACGCCGTGGATCGCGACGATCTCCAGCGCGGGAAGGCGATCGAGCAGTGCGGTATCGATCACGCTGCTCCCGCCGCCGACGATCGCCCGCGTCGTCGCTGGCGGATCCTTGCGGTGCAGCGTGAAGCGCTCGGCGAGCGCAGCCTCCAGCGCAGGCGAAACTCCGGAGAGCAGATACAGGTCGGGCTGCGCGGTGTCGTTCGTCATCCCGCACCCATAGCCGCCTTGCCCCCTTCGCCGCGAGCGCGCTATCGCAGGGCGTGACCGATACAGACCGCATCCTGACCGCCGCCAAGCGTCCCGAAGACGTCGACGCCGCGTTGCGCCCGAAGACGCTCGACGAATTCGTCGGGCAGAAGGCCGCACGCGAGAATCTGCGCATCTTCATCCAGGCGGCGAAGTCGCGCGGCGATGCGCTGGATCACGTGCTGTTTTTCGGGCCGCCGGGGCTGGGCAAGACCACGCTCGCGCAGATCGTCGCGCGCGAGATGGGGGTGGGGTTTCGCGCCACCTCGGGGCCGGTGATCGCCAAGTCGGGCGATCTCGCCGCGCTGCTAACCAATCTCGAGGATGGCGACGTGCTGTTCATCGACGAGATCCACCGGTTGCAGCCTGCGGTCGAGGAGGTGCTGTACCCGGCGATGGAGGACCGTGCGCTCGACCTGATGATCGGCGAGGGGCCGTCCGCTCGCTCGGTGCGGATCGATTTGCCGCGGTTCACGCTGATCGGTGCGACCACGCGGCAGGGGTTGCTGACCACGCCGTTGCGGGATCGCTTCGGCATCCCGGTGCGGCTGCAATTCTATACGGTCGAGGAGCTGGAGCGCGTGGTGACGCGCGCGGCGGGGCTGCTCGGGTTGGGGATCGCGAAGGACGGGGCGATGGAGATTGCGCGGCGCGCTCGGGGTACGCCGCGTATTGCCGGGCGGTTGCTGCGGCGGGTGCGCGATTTCGCCAATGTGGCGGGGCATGAGACCGTCGACGCGCGGGCGGCGGATGCGGCGCTGAACCGGCTTGAGGTCGATTCGCTCGGGCTCGATGCGATGGACCGGCGGTATCTGATGATGATCGCGGATATTTATCGTGGCGGGCCTGTGGGGGTGGAGACCTTGGCAGCGGGGTTGAGTGAGCCGCGTGATACGATCGAGGAGGTGATCGAGCCGTATCTGATTCAGCTGGGGCTGATCGCACGGACGGCGCGAGGGCGGTTCCTGAACGCAGGCGGCTGGAAGCACCTGGGCCTGAACCCGCCGGCCGGCAGCCAGGACGGCTTGTTCGACACCTGACGTCTTACCCCTCCCTGAAAGGGAGGGGCAGGGGGTGGGTCGGCTTCCGCACATTCCAGACCGTGGTGGCTCAAGCGGGCCGACCCACCCCCAACCCCTCCCTTCCAGGGAGGGGGGAAGTGAGGGAGTGTTCGACGCTATCGATCCTCGCTTGTAAGAAATCTCCGACAAAGATCGATCGAACTTGGGCGCGACACTGCTTTTGTTGCGTGGCACCCAAGCGTTTCATCTGATAGCCAACCCAAATGCCCCTTTCGGCCGCCGCCTCCGCCCGCGAAATTCTTACCAGCCTTCACGACGTGATGGCGTCGCGCACCTCCGCGCAAGCCAAGCTGAACGCCGTCGTCGGCATCATCGCCACCGCGATCGACAGCGAAGTCTGCTCGATCTACCTGTTGCGCGAAGGCGTGCTTGAGCTGTTCGCGACGCGCGGGCTGGATCAGGCGGCGGTCCACGTCACCAAACTCGCGCTCGGCGAAGGCTTGGTCGGCACGATCGCCGAGGACGTCGAGGTGCTCAACCTCGACGAAGCGGCGAGCCATCCCGATTTCGCCTACAAGCCCGAAACCGGCGAGGACCGTTTCCACAGTTTCGCGGGCGTCCCCATCATCCGCCGCGAGCGATCGGTGGGGGTCCTGGCCGTCCAGCACACCGATCGTCGCAAATATGCGGACGTCGAGATCGAGGCGCTGCAGACGGTTGCGATGGTGCTCTCCGAACTGATCGCCAATGCCGGCCTGATCGACACCATGGGTGGCGGCGCGGACCGACCGCAGTCGACCGCGGCGATGCGAATCCCCGGACAGAAGCTGGTCGACGGGATGGGCGCCGGCTTCGCGGTCTATCACCAGCCGCGCATCCATATCGAGCACACCGTCGCCGAGGACACCGACGCCGAGCGGCACCGCGTCTATGCGGCGTTCGACAAGATGCGCGAAGGCATCGACCGGATGACGCGCGAGGCCGAATTCGGCGTCGGCGGCGAGCATGTCGAGGTGCTCCAGACCTACAAGATGTTCGCCTATGACGAGGGCTGGGCGCGGCGGATCAACGAGGCGATCGACTCCGGCCTCACCGCCGAGGCAGCGATCGAGCGCGTCCAGCAGCGCACCCGCCAGCGCATGCGCCAGATCGACGATCCGCTGCTCGCCGACCGGATGCATGACCTGGAGGACCTGTCGAACCGGCTGCTCCGGATCGTCTCGGGGCAGATGGGCACCGCGGCGCAACTCGGCCTGCGCCAGGACACGATCCTGATCGCACGCAACCTCGGGCCTGCCGAACTGCTCGAATACGACAAGCGCCGGTTGAAGGGCGTGATCCTCGAGGAGGGCTCGCTCACCGCACACGTCACGATCGTCGCGCGCGCGATGGGCGTGCCGGTGCTCGGCCGCGTCCGCGATATCCGCCGGCTGGTCGCGGAGGGCGACATGCTGTTGCTCGACAGCGCCGAGAGCAACGTCTTCGCACGACCCTCCGCGGCGATGGAGGAGGCGTTCGATGCGCGGCTCGCGATGCGGCAGAAGCGCAAGGCTGCGTTCGCGGCGTTGCGCGATGTGCCGCCGATCACGAAGGACGGCCACCGGCTGACGCTCATGGTCAATGCCGGCCTGCGTGACGACGTTGCCGCGCTCGATGTCACCGGCGCGGACGGCATCGGCCTGTTCCGCACCGAGTTCCAGTTTCTCGTTTCGGCCACTTTGCCGCAGCGCGAGCGTCAGCAGCGGCTTTACAAGGAAGTGCTCGACGCGGCGGGCGATCGCCCGGTGATCTTCCGCACCGTCGATATCGGTGGCGACAAGGCGCTGCCGTATCTGAACAAGGAAGATTCGGACGAGGAGAACCCGGCAATGGGCTGGCGCGCGCTACGCCTCGGCCTGGAGCGTGACGGGTTGATGAAGGTGCAGGCGCGGGCGTTACTCGAAGCCGCCGCGGGGCGTACGCTCAACGTGATGTTTCCGATGGTCAGCGAGCCATGGGAATTCGACGAGGCGCGTGCGCTGTTCGAGGCGCAGCGGACGTGGCTCGAAGGGCGTGGGCGGAAAATGCCGCTGGCGATCCGCTATGGTGCGATGCTGGAGGTGCCGGCGCTCGCCGAAATGCTCGACGTGCTGCTGCCGCGTATCGAGTTCCTGTCGATCGGCACCAACGATCTGACCCAGTACACGATGGCCGCCGAGCGGGGCAACGCGGGCGTGGCCGCGCTCTCGGACCCGCTGCACCCGGCCGTCCTCCGGCTGATCGCCCGCGTCGCGACCGCCGGGGGCGCGCGCGGGTGCCGCGTCGCGGTGTGCGGCGAGGC
>JAJNQF010000488.1 GCA_021154945.1 Sphingomonas sp. | reverse complement strand
AGCCGCGTAGCGGCGAGGGTGAGGGCACGCCGTATCACGTGCCCTCACCTTCCCACCCGACTTCGTCGTGCGGGCCCCTTCCTCTCCCCTGAAGGGAGAGGAGTTTTAGGCCGTTTCTCTCACTTTCGGCGCGGCTCGGCGGACGCCTTCGTCGACATGTTCGGCGAACTGGGCGAAGTTTTCCACGAATAGGTCTACCAGCTTGGCCGCAGTCGCGTCGTAGGCGTCCTTGTCCGCCCAGGTCGTGCGCGGGTCGAGGATGGCGCTGTCGACGCCGGGGACGCTTACCGGGACCTGGAAGCCGAAGTTCGGGTCCGTCCGGAATTCGGCATCGTTGAGGCTCCCGTCGAGCGCCGCGTTCAGCAACGCCCGGGTGGCCTTGATCGGCATGCGGTTGCCGACGCCGTATTTGCCGCCGGTCCAGCCGGTGTTGACCAGCCAGCAATCGACGCCGCCCTTGGCGATACGCTCCTTGAGCAGATTGCCGTACACCGACGGATGCCGCGGCATGAACGGTGCGCCGAAACAGGTCGAGAAGGTCGCGTCCGGCTCGGTGACGCCGATCTCGGTCCCGGCGACGCGCGCGGTGTAGCCCGAGAGGAAGTGGTACATCGCCTGGTCGGGCGTCAGCTTCGCGATCGGCGGGAGTACACCGTACGCATCCGCGGTCAGCATCACGATGTTGCGCGGCACCGGCCCCATGTTCTCGGCGGACGCATTCGGGATGAAGTCGATCGGGTACGCGCCGCGGCTGTTCTCGGCCAGCGTGTGATCGTCGAGATCGAGCAACCGCGTCGCCGGATCCATCACGACGTTCTCCAGCACCGTCCCGAACCGCTTGGTGGTCGCGAAGATCTCCGGCTCGGCGTCGGCGGACAAGCGGATCATCTTGGCGTAGCACCCGCCTTCGAAATTGAAGACGGCCGTATCCGACCAGCCATGCTCGTCGTCGCCGATCAGCGTCCGGCTCGCGTCCGCCGAGAGCGTTGTCTTGCCGGTACCCGACAGCCCGAAGAACACCGCGGTGTCGCCGTTCGCGCCCATGTTGGCCGAGCAATGCATCGGCATCACGCCGGTTGGCGGGAGGAGATAGTTGAGCAGACCGAACACCGACTTCTTCATCTCGCCGGCATATTTGGTGCCGCCGATCAGGATCAGCTTGTCGGTGAAGTTCACCGCGATCACCGTCTCGCTGCGACAGCCGTGGCGCGCGGGATCGGCGCGGAAGCTCGGCAGGTCGACGATCGTGTAGTCCGCGACGAAATCCTTCAGCGCCGCCTGCTCGGGCCGCACCAGCATCGTCCGGATGAACAGATTGTGCCAGGCGAGTTCCGTCACGACGCGGACGTTGACGCGGTGGTCGACCTGCGAGCCGCCGTACAGATCCTGAACGAACAGTTCGTCCTTGGCGGCCAGCGCAGCGAAGAAATCCTCCTTCAGCGCGGCAAAATGCGCGGGCTCCATCGCCTTGTTGCTCTTGCCCCACCAGACGGTCGCGTCGGTCTCGGCATCGCGGACAATGAACTTGTCCTGCGCCGAGCGGCCGGTATGCGGCGCGGTTTCGACGACCAGCGGACCGTCGGCGGACAGCGTACCCTCGCCGCGTTCGAGCGCGGCTTCGACAAGCTGCGCGGTGACGAGGTTCCAATGCAGGGTAGCGCGGGTTTCTATCCCCTGCGCGGCTAGGCCGCCGGCCGGAATACGTTTGTTGGGCAAGGCATCTCTCCAGATAGTGTTCGCATACGTATGTATGTCGTTGCGCGCGGCTGTACGGGGCGCCTTTCCACGGGTCAAATGCGCCAATCGATGACGCGGTCCCGATACGGTCTTAGTTGAGTGCCGGCACGGTTTGGCCTACGCCGATACGCCAACGACCGAGGCGAGCAAGCCAGAGATGACGGCCCAAAAATGACCGCAACGATCGCGCTGGTCGACGACGACCGCAACATCCTGACCTCCGTGTCGATCGCGCTGCAGACCGAGGGCTTCGTCACGCGCGTCTATTCGGACGGTGAGACCGCGCTCAAGGCGCTGACCGACAATCCGCCCGACTTGGCGATCTTCGATATCAAGATGCCGCGGATGGACGGGCTCGAACTGCTCCGCCGGCTGCGCGAGAAGAGCCAGATTCCGGTGATTTTCCTGACCAGCAAGGACGACGAGCTCGACGAGGCGCTGGGGCTCGCGATGGGGGCCGACGACTATATCGCCAAGCCGTTCTCGCAGCGGCTGTTGATCGCCCGCATCCGCGCGATCCTGCGCCGGACCGAACTCGCGCAATCGCCGGGTACCGAGACCGAAGCGGAAGCCGCCGGACCACTCGCGCGCGGCCGGCTCAGCATGGATCCGGCGCGGCATCGGACTTTGTGGGGCGGCGAGCCCGTCACGCTGACGGTCACCGAGTTCATGATCCTCGAAACGCTTGCGCAACGACCCGGCATCGTCAAGACGCGCAACCAGTTGATGGATGCGGCCTATCAGGACGACATCTATGTCGACGACCGGACGATCGACAGCCACATAAAGCGACTTCGCCGCAAGTTCAGGCAGGTCGATCCCGCGTTCGACGCAATCGAGACATTATATGGTGCCGGGTATCGATTTTCTGAGGAATGAGCTCGGCGACGACGGCCGCGATCTCACGCTGCGCTGGTCGGGACAGATCTCGCTCACGCGGCGCATCCTGGCGGTCAACATCTTCGCGTTGCTGTTGCTCGCAGGCGGATTCTTCTACCTCGATTCCTACCGCAGCCGGATCGTCGACAGCCGCGTCGCACAGACCGCGCGCGAAGCGAGGCTGATCGGCGAGGCGATCTCGTCGGTCGACCCTGCGCAGCGCAACCCGCTGGTGTTGAGGTTGGCCTCGGACACCGGATCGCGGATCCGCCTGTTCGATGGCGGTGGCACGACGATCGTCGACAGCCGGACGCTCGGACTGCGCAATTTCGTCCTGCAGGACCCCGACAAGGAGGATCGCGATCAGGTCATCGCGCGGTTCCTGGACGCGGCGATCGATATCGTCGTGATGGCGCCGCGACCGCCGCTCTACCGCGAGCGCAACGAGGGCCAGCGCTGGCCCGACGTCGCCACAGCCCAGGCGCGACGCCGGGTTGCGACGACGGTCTGGCGCGCGCCCGATCGCACGCCGGTCATCACCGCCGCAGCGCCACTCCGTGCCGGCGGGGTCGTGATGACGACGGTCAACGCACGCGACATTACCCGGACGGTGCGGATCGAGCGGTTCCGGCTCAGCATGGTGCTGCTCGGCGTGTCGATCGTGTCGATCCTGCTGTCGCTGTTCTTGGCGCGGACGATCGTCCGGCCGCTCCGCCGCCTTGCGCGCGCGGCGGTTCGGGTCAGGCTCGGACGCGCACGCGAAGTGGTGGTGCCCCGCCTCCCCTCCCGCCGCGACGAACTCGGCATGCTCGCGCGGGCGCTGTCGGACATGAGCCTTGCGCTGAGGGCGCGGATCGACGCGACCGAGGCGTTCGCTGCGGACGTGACGCACGAGATGAAGAACCCGCTCGCCTCGCTCCGGTCCGCAGTCGAGGGCCTGTCGCGCGTGAAGGACCCGGCGCTCCAGGCGCAGTTGCTCGCGATCGTCCGCGACGATGTCCAGCGGCTGGACCGGTTGTTGTCCGATATCTCCGAGGCTTCGCGACTCGACGCCCAGCTAAGCCGCGCCAAGTTCGAGCCGGTCGATATCGCGGCGATGATCGACGGGCTGGTCGCGCAACGCGACACGCGCGGGGTCGAGCGCGGTATCCGGCTTCGATTCGACCGGAATGCCGACGACCGCACGATCGTGCTGGGCGAAGGCGCGCGGCTTGAACGCGTGTTCGAGAATTTGATCGACAACGCGCTGTCCTTCTCGCCCGATGGCGGCCTGATCGCGATCTCGGCGATCCCCGACCGCGACGAACTCGTCATCCGTGTCGAGGACGAAGGGCCCGGCGTTCCCGAGGATGCGCGCGAGGACGTGTTCAAGCGGTTCCACTCGGTCCGCCCGGACAGCGAGACGTTCGGCCAGCATTCGGGTCTGGGCCTCGCGATCGCACGGACCATCGTCGACGGGCACCAGGGCGCGATCTTCGTCGAATCGCGAGAGGACCGGATAGGTGGCGCGCGCTTCGTCGTGCGACTACCGCTCGCCGACACGCCGTTGTAAGGACCGCACGTGGGTGTCCCCTCCTCAGATCGGCTCCACGCCACCACGGTCGCGATCGACGGGCTTGCCGTGCTGATCGAGGGCGCGTCCGGGTCGGGCAAGTCCGACCTCGCGCTGCGCCTGATCGACCGTGGCGCGATCCTCGTCAGCGACGACCAGACGCTCGTGGTACGCTCGGGCAAAACCCTGCTCGCACGCGCACCGACGATGATCGCCGGTCGGATCGAAGTCCGCGGGATCGGCATCCTCGCCATGCCCCATGTCGACGACGTTCCGGTGGGCCTGCTCGTCCGGGTCGACGGCGCGGTCGAGCGGATGCCCGAACGCCGTTTGCGGAAGATCGCCGGAATCGAGGTCCGCCAGTTCGCGGTCGATCCGTTTCACGCCTCCGCCCCGATCAAGGTCGAACTCGCATTGCGCAATCCGGAGACTGTAGAATGACACGGCCGAAGGATATCCTGCTCGTGACCGGCATGTCCGGGGCGGGCAAGTCGACCGTTCTCAAGACGCTGGAGGATCTTGGCTGGGAGGTCGTCGACAACCTGCCTCTGCTGTTGCTCGACCGATTGCTCGATGCGCCCCTCCCCGAGGGTTCGCCCGACGATTCGCAGCCGCTCGCGATCGGCATCGGCGCGCGTACCCGCGATTTCGACCCCGAGCGGATCGTTCGCCGGATTCGCGAATTCCGCGATCGCCACGGTCTCGAGATTGGCACGCTGTTCCTCGATTGCTCGGCCGCCGAACTCGAGCGGCGCTATTCCGAGACGCGGCGGCGCCATCCGCTCGCGCTGGACCGGCCTGCGATAGACGGCATCGGCCGCGAGCGCGATCTGCTCGCGCCGCTGCGCGACTGGGCGAACCGGCTGATCGACACGACCGAGATGTCGGCTAACGAACTCGCGCAACAGATCCGCGCCAATTTCTCTGGCGAACGTCTCGGCGAGCCGACGCTGTCGATCCGGTCGTTCGGATTCGCCCGCGGCCTGCCGCGCAATGCCGATCTTGTGTTCGACATGCGGTTCCTGCGCAACCCGCACTGGGACGCCACGCTGCGTCCCGGTACCGGGCTCGACGGCGACGTGTCCGCCTACATCATGGCCGATCCCGCGTACGAGGCGGCGGTGAGTCGGATCGAGGAACTGCTCATGCTGTTGCTCCCGCGCTACAGGGCGGAAGGCAAGTCGTACGTGACGGTCGCGATTGGGTGTACCGGAGGGAGACACCGGTCGGTTCATGTTGCCGAACGGATCGGCCGACGGTTGCGCGAAGCGGGTTTTTCCCCCAGTGTTGACCACCGCGACCTAGGGGCCGCACCGCAGGATGCGCTCGAGGGATCACCGGTCGTCTTATGAGTATGAAACGCTGACATGATCGGCCTTGTTCTGGTAACGCACGGTCGATTGGCCGAAGAATTCGTTCGCGCGATGATCCACGTCGTCGGCCCGCAGGAGCGCGTCGCGCCGATCGCGATCGGTCCCGACGACGACATGGAGGAGCGGCGCGCGGATATCGCCGCCGCGATCCAGGCGGTCGATGTCGGGCGCGGCGTGATCGTGCTGACCGACCTGTTCGGCGGCACCCCCTCCAACCTCGCAATCTCGCTGATGGAGCGCGGCCGGATCGAGGTGATCGCGGGGATGAACCTGCCGATGCTGATCCGGCTCGGGTCGGCGCGCAAGTCGATGACCGTCGTCGCTGCTGTCGCGGCTGCCCGTGAGGCGGGTCGCAAATATATTTCGGTAGCCTCCGAGGTTCTCGGCGAGGCTGCGGCGTGAGCGAGGTTTCGCGCACCGTCCAGATCACCAACCGCCGCGGGCTCCACGCGCGGGCCAGCGCCAAATTCGTGACGCTCGCTTCGACGCATAGTGTCGAGGTGCGCGTGACAAAAGACGGGTCGGATCACGTCACCGGCACCTCGATCATGGGGCTGATGATGCTCGGCGCGGCGATGGGCGACGCGATCACGATCAGCGCGAGAGGCGATGGCGCCGAGCATACGGTGGCCGCACTTGCCGAGCTGGTCGAGGCGAAGTTCGGCGAGGATTGACGTTCTCCCCCCCCTTCCGCTTGCGGGAGGGGTCGGGGGAGGGCATGAGCAGCGGCGTGTTTACAAACCCCTCCCCCAACCCCTCCCACAAGCGGAAGGGGCGCTAGATGCCCCGCGAGATAACCGCCTTTTCCAACCCGCTGATCAAGTATGTCCGCGACCTGCGCGACAAGCGCCATCGGCGTGCGGCCAGACAGTTCCTCGCCGAGGGCCTGCGCATCCTCACCGAAGCGCGCGAGACAGGCCGCCTGCCCCGCACCTTGTTCTATGCGGCGGCCAGCGCCAACCATCCGCTGGTCCACGCTTTGTCGATGGACGTTGAGGAAGCTGGCGGCGAGTCGATCCAGACCACGCCGGACATTCTTTCGAAGCTGTCGGGCAAGGACAACCCGCAAGCCGTGGTCGGCGTGTTCGACGAGTTCGACGCCAGGCTCGAAGACCTCGACCGCAACAGCGCCGGCATCTGGCTGGTCGCGGAGCGGCTGCGCGATCCCGGCAATCTGGGCACGATCCTGCGCACCGGCGACGCGGTCGGCGCTGGCGGGCTGATCCTGATCGGCGAGTCGGTCGACCCCTTCTCCGTGGAGGCGGTGCGCGCGAGCATGGGTGCGCTGTTCACCATCCCCGTCGTCAAGACCGAGTGGGAGCCGTTTCACGCGTGGCTGCGGACGGGGCCCGGCCAACTGGTCGGGCTCAGCCTCGATACGGATACCGACTACCGCTCCGCCACCTATACCGGCCCGACCTTCCTGCTCACGGGCAACGAAGCGCAGGGCATGCCGCCCGAGATGGCCCAAGCCTGCGACGCGCTCGTGAAAATCCCGATGCTCGGCAAGGCGGACAGCCTCAACGCGGCAGTCGCGACCGCGGTGATGGCGTATGAGGTGCTCGCCCGGCAGGAAAAATCCGCGGCGTAGGCCCCAACCGACGAAATCGGCCCGATTGGCGATGCTTAGCGACTCCGGTTCAGCTAAGGGAGAGCTACGTCGTGCGAAAGCGTCGACGAGATACGGTTAGACAGGATGAGTATGGCGCGCGGTTTGGATGATGGACGAGTGAAGGCCGGTATGATCCGGTCGGCGATCGCGGTTGCCGCGACAGCGACCGCGATGCCGCTGCTCATGGCAACGCCGCTGGCCGCACAACAGGTTACGCCCCCCCCGGTGACGCCGACGGTCGCCCCGGCCAGCCCGATGGCTGCGCCGATGCTGGCCCCGCCAGTCATCACCGTGCCGCCACTGAGCGATGCGCAGGCGACGTTGCTCGACAAGCTGCTCAACAGCGACATCGTCGCGCAGGGCCTCAAGTCCGCCGCGACCGCGTCGACCACTGCGCCGACCAAGGACGAACTCGTCCGCGCCGCGCTCGACCATGCGCGCGCGGTCCATGCCGGTCGTCTCAGCGAGGCTGATTTCCAGCGGGACTGGGGCCTGCGCCCGCCCGCGTACGATCCGACGCCTGCGTTCGCCGATGCCGTGCGGCAAGACCGGATCGCGGCGTGGTTCGCGTCGTTGCCCCCGCCCTATGCGGGCTATGACGGCCTTCGCAAGGGGCTCCAGAACTACCGTTCGATCGCTGCTGCCGGGGGCTGGTCGCCGCTCGCTTCGGGGCCGGACTTCACGCTCGGCGCGACCGGCCCGCGGGTGATCGCGCTCCGCAAGCGGCTTGCGGCCGAGGACAAGGACGTCTCGACCAGCGGCGACACATTCGACGCCGGCCTGCTCGATGCAGTCCGTCGTGCACAGCGCCGCTACGGGCTCAACCCCAGTGGCATCGTCTCCACGCAGACGCTCGCCGCGCTGAACGTGTCGGCGACCGATCGCGTGCGCCAGATCATGGCGAACATGGAGCGCTGGCGCTGGCTGCCGCAGGACCTGCCGCGCGATCGTATCCAGGTTAACATTGCGGCAGCCGTGCTCACCGTGTTCGACGGTGATACGCCGGTGCAGTCGATGCGCGCGGTGACGGGTCGGCCGGGCGACGAGACGCCGATGCTCTCCTCGACGATCCACAGCATCGTCATCAACCCGCCCTGGAACGTGCCGACCTCGATCGCGACGAAGGAGTTGTGGCCGAAGGAGAAGGCCAACCCGGGGTATTTCAAGCGTAACGGCTTCAAGGTGATCGGCGGGACCCGGTTGCAGCAACAGGCCGGCGACCAGAGCGCGCTCGGCCGGTTCAAGTTCGATTTTCCCAATGACTATTCGGTGTATCTCCACGACACACCGAGCCGAGCCAAGTTCGCCAGCTTCAGTCGGCTTTCGAGCCATGGCTGCGTACGCCTTGAAAAACCTGCCGAACTTGCCAACCTGTTGTTGAAGGGCGACCCGAGCTGGACGCCCGAAATGGTTGCCGCTGCGGTCGCCAAGGGCGACACGGTCCGTGCATCCCTGGTCAAGCCGGTATCGGTTTATCTGCTCTACTGGACCGCGTTTGCCAGCGGCAACGGCCAGATGAACTTCCGCGCCGATCCCTATGACTGGGACGGCATCCTCGCTTCCAAGGTCGAGGCGCGCACCGCACGCCAGACGATCGCCGCTCGCTGAGAGAAACGCCATGACGATGTCCACCCGCACCCGTACCGCCATCGCCGGAGGCCTGCTCGCCGCGATGGCGATGGCCGGCTGTTCGAGTTCCGAGCCCGAGCAGCCGGCGACGGATACCAACATGGTCGAGGATACCGGCGTGACCGAGTCCGAGGCGGCGCCTGCCCCGGTCGAGGCTGCGCCGGTCGAAGCGGCCCCGCCTGCGCCGGCGGTAGTCGAACCGCCCCGCGAAAAGCCGATCGCGCCGGACGAGCAGATGCTCGACGATGCGGATGCCACGGGGATGACGGCCCGCGTGACGCGTGATGAGGCGCCGGTGGAGAACGACGCCGAACCGCAGCAGTAAGGGGCGGGCTTACGATCCTCCCCCGCAAGGGGGAGGTGGCAGGCGCAGCCTGACGGAGGGGGAGGACACGCAACAGCGGTTTCCTTCACCGCCCCCTCCGTCGCTTCGCGCCACCTCCCCCTGGCTGGGGAGGATCGCACGGAAGATTACGCTGCCCTCGCCGCCATCACCCGATCGCGCAGCGCGACGGGGCAGATCAGCAGGTCGGGCATGTAGACATCCCGACAATTATACACGAGCGGCGAGCCGTCGATCCGGCTGCAGTGAA
>JAJNQF010000475.1 GCA_021154945.1 Sphingomonas sp. | reverse complement strand
GCGCGGCGTCGTGGACGTGCAGGCCGTCGGCGATCAGTCCGCAATAGACGTGACGATCGTCGAGCGCCGCACCGACCACGCCGGGCGCGCGGTGGAGCAGCGGCGACATCGCGTTGAACAGATGCGTGATCCCGCTGAGCCCTGCACCGACCGCATCGATGATCGTCTCATAGTCCGCATCGGTATGGCCTGCGCTGACGATCACGCCGCCGGCGACCAGCCGCGCGATCGACGCCGCATCGGTCAGTTCGGGGGCGAGCGTCACCATCACGCGGCCCTTGCGCGGGCGGATCAACAACTCGATCATCGCATCGTCGAGCAGCCGGAACTTGGCCGGATCGTGGATCCCTTTGCGCGACGGATTGATCCACGGGCCCTCGATATGCGCGCCGACCACACCGGGAACACCGGCGAGGATCGCCGCGTCCATCGCGTCGAGCGTCGCCTCGATCACCTCGGGCGTGTCGCTGATCAGCGTCGGCATGAACGCGGTCGTGCCATAGGGGACATGCGCGGCGCCGATCGCGGCGATGCCCTCGACGGTCGGCTGGTCGTTCAGCAGCACGCCGCCGCCGCCGTTGACCTGCGTGTCGATGAACCCGGGGACGAGCCAGCCGCCGCCAAGGTCGATCGCCTCGGACGCGATCCGCTCGAGCGGGGTGATCAACGCGATCCGGTCACCGACGACGCGGATCGTCGCACCGTTCAGCAGGCCGTCGCGCGTGACGACGGTGCCGTTGACGACATGAAACTGGGTCTCGCTCATACCGTCTTCGTCACCTTGCTGAGATGCAGCGGCGCGTCGGGGTTGAGCCCGCGACGCAGCGAGAGGGCATTGGCCATGCGGTAGAAGCTCTGGATCATGAGGATCGGCTCGATCGCCGGATGCGCGGTGTAGGCGGCGGGGGCGGTTTCGCCATTCGCCTTCGCATCGGCGAGGCAGACGCGGGCGCCACGTGCGGCAAACTCGGCTGCGGCTTCGCGCACGCCATCGCCGGCGGTGTCGGAGGTGGCGAACGCGATCACCGGGAAGCCGTCGTTGACGATCGCCATAGGCCCGTGGCGGACTTCGGCGGCGCTGAACGCCTCGGCATGAAGCGCGCAGGTCTCCTTGAGCTTCAACGCCGCTTCCTGCGCGATGCCGTAGCCATAGCCGCGACCGATCACGAACAGGTTGTTGGCGTCCGCCAGCGCATCGACCACCGACGTCCAGTTCGCGCCGAACGCGAGCGCCAGCATGTCGGGCAACGTGTCGATCGCCTTGGTCAGCGCGTCGTTCTGCGACCAGGCCGCGGTCAGCGCCGCGAACGCCGCGAGCGCGCAGATATAGGACTTGGTCGCCGCGACAGATTTCTCCGGCCCCGCCTTCAGCGCGATCATCGTGTCGGCCATCTCGGCGAGCGGCGACGTCTCGTCGTTGACGAACGCGACGACATGCGCACCGGCTGCCTGATAGGCGGACACGGTGGCGAGCAGATCGGGGCTGCGACCGCTCTGCGACACCGCGATCACCAGTGCGGTGCCGGGCGCCATCGGTGCGGCATAGACCGACGACACCGACGGGGCGGCCGACGCGACCGGCACGCCGAGCAGCGTCTCGATCAGGTATTTTCCATAGGTTGCTGCATGATCCGACGACCCGCGCGCGCACGTCACGACCACGGCTGGCGGCGCGGCGCGGAGGCGTTCGCCAAGTGCCGTCAGCGCCTCGCGGTTGGCGGCGAGCAACCGCGCAACGGCGTCGGCAGCTTCGGCGGCTTCGCTGAACATCAGCGTCGGCGTCGACGCAGTAGTAATCTCGGTCACGGTATGCCCCCCGGCCGGCGCCCGTGCGCCGGCGTCAGATGTCGTTGAGTTCGGCGACGAGGTCGTAGGCGTCGCCACGGTAATAGGATTGGGTGAATTCGGCGGCCCGGCCATCGCGCAGGAAGCCGCGGCGTTCGATGAACAGGCCGGCATGGCCTGCATCGACGCCGAGCATCTTGGCATGCTCCGGGCTGAAATGGACTGCGCGCAGGCGTTGCAGCGCGCGGACCGGACGGTTGCCCGCCGCTTCGAGCGCTTCGTACAACGAGTCCTGGACGGCATCGATCGTCGGCAGGCAATAGCCGGCGATCGTCGAATATTCGAGCGCCATCGGCGTGTCGTCGGCGTAGCGGATGCGCTGGAACCGGTACACCGCAGAGCCCGGCGACAGCCCGAGCGACAGCGACTCCTCAGGCGTAACCATGCCAATAGTGCGGCTGACCCACGCGCTGCTCGGCGTCCGGCCGCGCGACTGCATGTCTTCCGAGAAGGACGACAGCTTCGAGAAGCTCTTTTCGACGCGGGTGGCGACGAACGTGCCGGCGCCGCGGCGGCGGGTGAGCAGGCCTTCCTCGACCAGCCCGCCGATCGCTTTGCGGACGGTGATGCGCGACACGTCGTATTCTATCGCAAGATCGCGTTCGGCCGGGAGCGCGTCGTCCTTGGCCAGCACGTTGCGGTTGATCGCATCGCGGATCAACTGCTGAAGCTGGACGTACAACGGCGCGGGATTGCCATCCCGGAACCTGCCAATGCTCGTTGAAAAGGACATGAAGGCGACTTTCGATGATGCCGGAGCGGGCCTCGAAACGAGAATGACCCGGCAACCGATCTTGGATACGTTATGTATTGGTATTGTTCAAGCGACTTGACCGACTGTGTTGCAAAGTACGGACTTGAGATTTCGTACGCGCGTCATATCGGTATGGCGGCGCGCGGCCGGAGCAAAGCCGAATTGGCGCTCCCGCGCAGCCGTCGCCGACGTGCCGTCCTCGTCGCTGGACACGACGAGACTGCCGCAGGACGCGTGCACTTCGCCGATGCCCGTCGCGAGGATTTCGGAGACGTTGTCGGCATCGACGCCGCTGCCGGCGAGAATGACGATGCGGCCCGCGGCGCGACGATGCAACGTGGCCAGCATGGCAAGCCCGTCGATCGCCTTGGGTTGGCCACCCGACGTCAGGATGCGATCGAACCCGAGCGCGATCGCGGCGTCGAGGGCGGCCGGCATGTCGTCGCACAGGTCGATCGCGCGGTGCAGCGTCAGCGACAATGGCGTACCACGTGCTTCGCCCAGGGTGCGGGCATGCGCGACGAGATCCGCGAGTAGGTCGGTGTCGAGGCTATGATCCTTGCGGCTCGCGCCGATCACGACGCCGGCCAGGCCTGAGTCGCTGGCGGCGGTCATGTCCGCGGCGATCATGGCCGCCTCGCGCGCGGTATAGTGGAAGCCACCTTCGCGGGGTCTGGCGAGCAGATGGACGGGGATCGGAATGGTCGTCGCGGCGGCGATCAGCGAGGGCGAGGGGGTCAGCCCACCGAGCGCCAGGGCGGCGCACAACTCGATCCGGTCGCCGCCGCCCGCGACGGCTGCGTCGAGCCCCGCGATATCGTCGACACAGATTTCGAGGGTCATCAGGCGGCCTTCAGCGATCAGTAATATTATTACGTTTGGCCGATCGAATCACGTGCTTCAATCCCCAAAAGCACCGGGGTCGGCAAGAAATGGTATTAGCGGCCTGGAGCGTCGACAAGAGGATTAAGGGTCATTTTCGGTGTAATTGGCCGCTAAGGTGCTACGATACAACGGGAACTTCTGTCATTCGGCCTCGCATCCGATTGGTAACCAAATTGTAATTTCCGATGGATTCGGCAAGCGAATTGGTTATACGGTTGTCCTGCCAAGTCGCTCACATAGTAACCAAAACAGTACCAAGCGGCGGGTGATCAAAGGGGCGCGGCGTGCGTCGGGGTGGCGCTGCGGCGCCAAAGGGAAGGGGCTTTGACAATGAATTTCCGTAAGCAGATTTTGTTGGCTTCGAGCGCAGTCGTCCTCGTCGCCGTAACGCCAAGCGCGTTCGCGCAGGTCGCCACGCCGTCGGCCGACCCCGTCGCTACGCCATCGGCCGATGCCGCCGCAGCACCGCAAGCTGGAACGCCAACCGCTCCCGTCGCCGACGAAACCGGCGAAGACATCGTTGTCACCGGGATTCGCGGGAGTTTGCGGAGCGCGATTGCGGTTAAGCGTCAGGCCAACGCGATCGTCGACGTCATCAGTGCCGAGGCGATCGGCAAGTTCCCCGACCGCAACGTCGCCGAATCCCTTTCGCATGTTCCCGGCGTCAGCATCGATCGTCGCTTCGGCGAGGGCGAGAAGGTCGCGATCCATGGTACCGACCCGGCGCTCAACCGCATGCTGCTCGACGGCCACGCGGTCGCCTCGGCCGACTGGGGTGGCAACGACAACGATCCGACCAGCCGTACCTTCAACTATTCGCTGCTCGCGCCCGAGCTCGTCGAGCGCCTCGAAGTCTACAAGTCGCCCGAGCCACGCATCGAGGAAGGCAGCATCGGCGGGACGGTCATCGTCCGCACGCGCCGTCCGCTCGACACGCCGGCCAACTCGATCTTCGCGTCGGGCGGCTATTCGTACAACGACCGTGCCGACAAGGGTAACGTCCGCGCGTCGGGCCTGTACAGCTGGCACAACGAAGGCGGCACGTTCGGCGTGCTCGGCGCGGTCACCTACGACAAGCAGAACCTGACCCGCGCCGGCGTAGAATTCTTCGGCTTCGAGAATGCCGGCGACCGCTTCTTCCAGAAGGATGCGAACAACGCGCTGGTCCTCGACGCCGGCGGACAGCCCGTCCTGAAGAACCCGAATGCGACGATCACCGGCGGCACGCGCCAGGATCTCGCCAATGCGGTGTCGCCGTTCGGCATCAACTACGCGTATTTCACGCAGCAGCGTAAGCGCATCAGCTATGTCGGCACGGTCCAGGCCAAGCCGACCGACGACATCACACTGACGCTCAACGGCCTGCACATCGACGGCAACTACAACAACAGCAGCCAGTCGATGTACGTCATCCCCGGTGCGTGGAGCGGCGACGTTCTCCAGTCGGCGACGATCGCGAACGGCGTCGTCACCAATGCGAGCTTCGGTGCGGCCTCGGCGAACAGCCAGAGCGCACAGCTCGACCTGCTGATCCGCAAGACCAAGCTGACCACCGACAACCTCAACTTCGTCGGCGAATGGGAAGGCCCGGGCGGCTCGAGCGTGTCCGCGACGGCCGGCTGGAGCAAGGCGATCGGTGGGCGCAATCCCGAATATCTGCTCGATGTGCGGACCGACCTTCCGTACAGCTACGGCTTCACCTCGGACAGCGCGAACGTCGACTATGTCGGCGACCTGACCAACCCCGCCAATTATCGCCGCAGCAACAGCCCGCAG
>JAJNQF010000452.1 GCA_021154945.1 Sphingomonas sp. | reverse complement strand
TCCTTGATCGCCTGCTTGGCGTCGGCGGTCTTGCCCGAGAGATCGCTGGTGCCGTTGTCGCCCATCTTGTTATCGATCGTCTTGCTCACCTCGGTACCGACCTCGTTCGCGGTCGTTTTCAGGTGGTTGACGGTATCGTTTACGCTGGAGTCGGCCATGACGGTCCCTTTCAGAATTGTTACGCCCTCAACACCGCCGCCGGAGCACGGTTCCCGAATCGTCGCGCGATTGCACGACACTGTTCTCGGGGCGTGCGCGCGATTGCCCGCAATGGCGTGAGACGGTAGAGGCGGCGCGAACGACCCGGCACCGGGATTTGTAGGAGCATCGTTACGTGACCGCAATCATCGACCTTCATGCACGCCAGATCCTCGACAGCCGCGGCAATCCGACCGTCGAGGTCGACGTGCTGCTCGAGGATGGCAGCTTCGGCCGCGCGGCTGTGCCATCGGGCGCCTCGACCGGCGCGCACGAGGCGGTCGAGCGGCGCGACGGCGACAAGACCCGCTGGGGCGGCAAGGGCGTCGATGGCGCGGTCGATGCGGTCAACGACGAGATCACCGACACCGTGCTCGGCATGGACGCGGAGGACCAGTCGGACCTCGACCGCGCGATGATCGAGCTCGATGGCACCGAGAACAAGGGCCGGTTGGGCGCGAACGCGATCCTCGGCGTCAGCCTCGCCGTCGCCAAGGCCGCGGCCGAAGCGCGCGGCCTGCCGCTGTATCGCTATATCGGTGGCGTGCAGGCGCATCTGCTGCCGGTGCCGATGATGAACATCATCAACGGCGGCGAGCATGCCGACAACCCGATCGACTTCCAGGAGTTCATGATCGTGCCGGTCGGCGTGTCGAACATCCTCGAGGCGGTCCGCTGCGGCTCGGAGATCTTCCACACGCTGAAGAAGGGCCTCAGCGAGAAGGGCCTGTCGACCAGCGTCGGCGACGAGGGCGGTTTCGCACCGAACATCGGCAGCACGACCGAGGCGCTCGACTTCATCATGTCGAGCATCGAGAAGGCCGGCTACAAGCCCGGCGAGGACGTGATGCTCGCGCTCGATTGCGCAGCGACCGAGTTCTACAAGAACGGCAAGTACGACATCTCGGGCGAGGGCCGAATCCTCGAGAGCGCCGAGATGGCGGAATATCTCGCGGACCTGACGCGGCGTTACCCGATCTTCTCGATCGAGGACGGCATGGGCGAGGACGATTGGGAGGGCTGGAAGACGCTCACCGACCTGATCGGCGACAAGGTTCAGCTGGTCGGCGACGATCTGTTCGTGACCAACCCCAAGCGCCTGAAGCGCGGCATCGACGGCGGCTATGCGAACTCGCTGCTGGTGAAGGTCAACCAGATCGGCACGCTGACCGAGACGCTGGAGGCGGTGTCGATGGCGCAGCGCGCGAAGTACACCGCGGTGATGTCGCATCGTTCGGGCGAGACCGAGGATTCGACGATCGCCGACCTGGCGGTCGCGACCAACTGCGGTCAGATCAAGACGGGCAGCCTCGCGCGGTCGGACCGGTTGGCGAAGTACAACCAGCTGATCCGGATCGAGGAAGAGCTGGGTGATGCGGCGCGCTATGCGGGCCGCGACATCCTGATCGGCGGCTGATAGGCTGGAGCCCGGGAGGACGAGCATGGCACGCGGGACGACGAAGACCAGCAAGCTGCGGAAGACGATGCGCAAGGCCGCGTGGCCGGCGCTGGGGCTGACGCTGATGGCGTTCTTCGGCGCGTATGCCGTGCTCGGGCCGAACGGTATCTTCGCCTATGGCGACTATAAGCGCCAGTTAGCGAAGCGGGAGCGGGATTACGCGGTGCTAGAGCGCAAGCGCGAGGTGCTGAAGAACCGGGTGGCGTTGCTGAACCCGGACCATGCGAACCCGGATATGGTCGACGAGATGGTCCGCAAGGAACTGAACGTCGCGCATCCCGACGAGGTTATCGTCCCGCTGGGGAATTGAGCTTCTGCACCCCCTTTTCAACTGAGGGCATCTTTTGCTCCCCTCCCTGAAAGGGAGAGGCTGGGGGTGGGTTGGCTGGCTTGAGCCGCCACCGATGGGACATGCGGAAGCCGACCCACCCCCGACCCCTCCCTTCCCGGGAGGGGAGAAGAGGGGGTCGGCTTCCGATCGAGTGTTTACCGACCCAGGAAGGTCAGCAGGTCGTTGGTGAAGCGGTTGCTTTCCGTGACCGTCAGGCCGTGCGGGGCGCCGTCATATTCGACCAGCTGCGAACCGGCGATGCCCTTGGCGGCAGCGCGGCCGGTGGCGTCGATCGGTACGGTCTTGTCGCTCGTGCCGTGCACGATCAGCGTCGGTACGCGGAATGCGGCCAGATCGGCGCGGAAGTCGGTGTGGCCGAATGCCTTGGCGCATTCCAGCGTCGGGTGCAGGCCAGCCTGCATCGCTAGGCCCCAGGCCCAGTCGACGACCTCGTCGCTGACCGGTGAGGTGATGAAACCGACGCCGAAGAACTGCTGGAGGAAGGTCTTGAAGAACGCCGGGCGGTCGTCCTCGATACCTGCACCGATCGTGGCGAGCGTCTCCTCGTCGACGCCGTGCGGATTGTCGTCGGTCTTGAGCATGTACGGCACCACCGACGCGATCAGCCCCGCGGCGACCACGCCCTTGCCGTCGTAGCGGCTCATGTAGCGGGCGATCTCGCCGCCACCCATCGAGAAACCGACGATCGTCGCGTCGGTGTTCGCGCCGGTGGCTTCCATCACGTCGGCGAGATCGTCGGTGAGCGTGTCGTAGTCGTAACCTGTCCAGGGCTGGCCCGAGCGGCCGAACCCGCGGCGGTCATAGGCGATCACGCGGAACCCGGCATGGGCCAATGCCATCGCCTGCGCGTCCCAGCTGTCGGCATTGAGCGGCCAGCCATGGGTGAGGACGACCGGGCGTCCGGTGCCCCAATCCTTGACGTAAATATCGGTACCGTCACGGGTTTTTACGTAGGGCATGAAGCTCTCCAGTCGTTCGAACAGGTGCGCGGTCAACGGCCCAGCGCGGGCGCCGTTCCGCACACTGGCGCGACGCGGCTTCGACTGGCAGCATGGGGGCGACGAATCGGAATTGGAGACAGGATGCGGATCGGACTTTTGACGACGGCGCTAGGCGCGGTCCTCGCCTTGAGCGCGTGCGGCCCCGCGCAGACTCCTTCGAACACGCAGGCTCCCGCTGCGTCTACGACCGCTGCGAAGAGCGATTGGGCGGAGTTCCGCGATGGGTTCATCGACGGCTGGTTCAAGATCGATCCGGCGAACGCGGTCTATCAGGGCAAGCACGAGTATGATGGGGGCTTGGGCGACTGGAGCGCTGCGGGGCTGAAGCGGCAGGCTGATTTCCTGCATGGCGCGATCGACAAGGCGGGGGCGTTCAACGACCTGACGCCGGCCGAGGCGTTCGAGCGCGACTATCTGGTGCAGGTCGCCAAGGGGAAGCTGTTCTGGCTGGAGGACGCCGACCAGCCGCATCATAACCCGTCCTGGTATGTCGGCGCGGGGCTCGATCCGAACGTCTATATCGCGCGCAACTATGCCGACGCGCCGACGCGGATGAAGGCGCTGACCGCGTTCTTCCAGAAGATCCCGGCGGCGGCGGGCAATATCAAGGCGAACCTGAAGGCGCCGATGCCGCTGAGCTACGTCAATTTCGGGGCGGCGGCGTTCAACGGCTTTGCGGACTATTACAGCGGCGATGCGGTGAAGGCGTTTGCGGGCGTGAAGGACGCGGCGGCGCAGAAGCAGCTGACCGACGCGGCGACGGCGGCGGCGGCGGCGATGCGCGATCTGGGGACGTGGACCGAGGGCCAGCGGGCGACCGCGACGCAGGATTTCGCGCTCGGGGCGGACAAGTTCTCGCGGATGGTGGCGATGACCGAGGGCGTCGATACGCCGCTGGACCAGCTCGAGGCGGCGGGTGTTGCCGACCTGAAGCGCAACCAGGCGGCGCTGGCGCGGGCGTGCGGGGTATTCGCCAAGGGGCTGTCGATCGCCGGCTGCATGGCGAAGATGAACGCGAACAAGCCGGTCGGTGGGCCGGTCGCGGAGGCTCGGCGACAGATCCCGACCTTGCGCAAGTTCGTGGTCGATCATGACCTGGTGACGATCCCCGGGACCGAGCAGGCGCTGGTCGAGGAATCGCCGCCGTATAACCGGCAGAACTCGGCGTATATCGATCCGCCGGGACCGTTCGATAAGGGCGTGCCGTCGATCTATTACATCTCGCCGCCCGATCCCACGTGGACCAAGGCGGTGCAGGACGCGTTCGTACCGGGCAAGGACGACCTGCTGTTCACCTCGGTGCACGAGGTGATGCCGGGGCATTTCGTCCAGTTCCTGCATGCGAACCGGTCGCCGTCGCTCTTCGGGCGGTTGTTCGTGGGGTATGCTTTTGCCGAGGGGTGGGCGCATTATGCCGAGGAGATGATGTTCGAGGCGGGGCTCAACAACGGTGATGCGGAAACGCATGTCGGGCAGATCTCGAACGCGTTGCTGCGGGATTGCCGGTATCTGTCCGCGATCCGCATGCATGCGAAGGGGATGACGCAGGAGCAGTCGTTCCGGATGTTCGTCGACGAGTGTTACCAGGACGAGGGGAATGCCCGGCAACAGGCGGCGCGGGGGACGTATGATCCGGCGTATCTGAACTATACGATGGGGAAGCTGATGATCCGGAAGCTGCGTAGCGACTGGACCGCGACGCGTGGTGGGCGGAAGGCGTGGAAGGCGTTCCATGACCAGTTCCTGAGCTATGGCGGGCCGCCGATTCCGTTGGTGCGTAAGGCGATGATGGGGGAGGATAAGGCGAGCGCGGCGTTTTGATTTAGGCTGCAACGTTCACCTCACACGCCACCCCGGCGAAGGCCGGGGCCCAGTTGGGGAACGTCGCTAACGCAGCGCAGTCCTTCGTTACGCCGACCTTCCAACTGGGCCCC
>JAJNQF010000492.1 GCA_021154945.1 Sphingomonas sp. | reverse complement strand
CAACCCAAGCCGGCACCAACACCCCAGCCGCCCCGATCCGCGTTTCCTCGAAGAACACGCTCCCCATCGAAGGATCCAGGTTCAGCTCCAGCGTCCGCGCGCCATGATACGCCGCGGTCTGCACGAACCCCGCCGCCGGATACACCGCCCCCGAAGTCCCCACCGAAACGAACAGGTCGGCCTTCGCCAACGCCGCCTCGATCCGCTCCATCTGGTACGGCATCTCCCCAAAGAACACGATGTCCGGCCGACGCGCCGCCGCACCGCAAGCCCCACATACCGACTCCTCGGGCAAAGGCCCCGTCCAAGCCTCGCGCGCTCCACAAACAGCACACAGCGCCGACAACAGCTCCCCATGCATATGCAGCATCCGCGTCGCCCCCGCGCGCTCATGCAGGTCGTCGACATTCTGCGTGACGATCAGCAACTCGCCGTCCCAGGCGGCATCCAGCTGTGCCAGCGCCCGGTGCGCCGGATTGGGCTCAACCCCCGCCAAAGCCGCTCGCCGCAGATCGTAAAACCGGTGCACCAACGCAGGATCCGCCGCGAGCGCCTCGGGCGTGCAGACATCCTCGACCCGGTGCCCCTCCCAAAGCCCGCCCGGCCCCCGAAACGTCGCGATCCCGCTCTCCGCCGAAATCCCGGCCCCGGTAAGAACGACGATGTTTCTGATGTCCTGCATCGCCACAGGATAAACCGCATTCTTGCAGTCCGGAAGGGCGCGCAGTCGCGACGCCATCTCCCATTTCTCGCCGCCAAGCCTATGATGTCTCATGCGCCGTTATGAAAAGCGTCAGCGTCTGCTGGCAATCGGGCTCGCTGCGCTGGCGGGATTCGTCGATGCGCTGGGGTTTCTGAAGCTCGGCGGTCTGTTCGTCTCGTTCATGAGCGGCAATTCGACGCGCTTTGCGGCGGGTATCACCGGTGTCGTGCCGGGCAGCCTGTTCGCGGGTGCACTGATCGCGGCGTTCGTCGGCGGGGTCATGGCCGGCGAAACCGTCGGGCGGCTCGCGGGACGACGGCGGAAGCAGGCGGTACTCGCGTTCGTGCTGGTCGCGCTGGCGATCGCCTCTGCGACGGCGACGCGCGGTGGTGACCTCGTTCTGGCGCCGCTGCTGATGGCGGTGGCGATGGGATCGGCGAACGCGGTGTTCCAGCGAGACGGCGAGGTCAGCGTCGGCGTCACCTACATGACCGGCACGCTCGTCAAGATCGGCCAGCACCTCACGACCGCGTTTGCCGGCGGTCCCCGCTTTGCCTGGGTGCCCTATCTCCTCCTGTGGCTGGGGTTGATCGGCGGAGCGACCGCGGGCGCCGCAGTGTTCCCCATCCTGGATCTGAAAGCGCTGTGGATCGCGGTCGCGCTCGCCGCGCTGCTACTCGTGGGTGCCGCCACGCTGGGAACTTCGCACGAGGAATAAGCGGTGAGCGGAATGGCCGGGTCGGGAAGGAAAGCGGTCAGGCTGCTATGGCCCCAGGTGACGATAGCGGACGTTGCGCCGCTCGTCCGTTTTCGAGGGGGCGCTCATCCGTGAAATTACTGAGCATGACGGAATGTCCAAGTGACACCTCCCGCCGCCCGGGTTAGGCGGCTCCCGTGCAACTAGGTCGGTATCTTCTGGCGCAACGCCACCTGACCGTGTTGATCTGTGCGGCGACGCTGCTGCTGAAGCTGCTGGTTCCGACCGGCTACATGATCGCGAACGATCACGGTCGCTTCACCATCACCATCTGCTCAGGCATCGCACCCGCGGCGGCGGCAATGGACATGCCAGGAATTCACGGCGACATGCCCGATCACGGCAAGTCGAAGGAACACGGCAAGCCCGAGATGCCCTGTGCGTTCTCGGGGCTGTCCGCAGCCGTTCTGAGTCCGGTCGATCCGATCCAGCTTGCTGCGCTGATCGCCTTCGTCCTGGCCATCGGTCTGACGGCGACCGTTCCGCCAGCCCCCTCCCGGCCGGCGTTCCTGCGGGCACCCTTGCGCGGTCCTCCGGCCTACCTCTGACCTGTCATTCTGTGCCGCTGCACGCGGCGCTTTCATGAATTGCGGCCTGGTGCATGTCATGCACCGGGCCGGTCGAAGGTAATCCCATGATCCGAACGTTTTTGCTGGCCAGCGTTGCTGCGCCGTGCCTGCTGCTGGCCGTCCCGGCCAGCGCACAGACCCGCGACACTGCTGACGAGCGAACCGATGCGACGATCATCGTCACCGGCCAGCGCGATCCGCTCAAGCTGAACGATCAGACACAAGCCGGCAGCCGTCTCGGTCTGACGATCCGCGAGACGCCCGCGAGCATCGAGGTGCTGACGCAGGACGATCTACAAGTGCGCGGACTGCGTACCGCGCGCGAGACGTTCAACGACGTGGTGGGCGCCGTCGCCGGCAACGTTCCCGGCAACCCGGCGGTCGTCTCGATGCGCGGCTTCGTCGGCAATACCGTGTCGATCCTTCAGGACGGGGTGCGGGTGTCCGCTTCGACCGTCGTGCAGCGTGACAGCAACAACTGGCACTACGACCGGATCGAAGTGCTGAAGGGACCGGCGTCCGTCCTCTATGGCGAAGGCGCATTGGCCGGTGTCATCAATAAGGTGACGCGCAAACCGGTCCTGGGCGAACGCCATCTCGATACGCTCCTGTCGGTCGGGAGCTTCGACACGGTGTTCGCGGCCGGCGGGGTCAACCTGCCGGTGTCGTCGACGATCGCGGTGCGCGCCGACGCCAGCTACCAGCGGTCGGACAGCCTCTACGACGTCGATAACAACGACACCTTATCGGCCGGTCTGACCGCGAGCGCGCTATGGAAGCCGAGCGACCGCCTGTCGGTGCTGGTCGCGGTCGATCATTTCGAGGATCGCTATGACGCGACCTATCAGGGCCTGCCCCTGATCCCCGGCCAATACGCCCTGCGTCCGACCGATGCAGTGACGAGCGCCAACGGCCTGGTCGCCGATCGCGCGCTGCGACGCCGCAATTACAATCCGCAGGGGGCCTATTCCGGCGCCGACGAGACGACGGTGCGCTCGCGGCTCGACTGGTCGATCGGCAGCGGCTGGACCTTCGCGCTCGACCTGACCGGCTATACCGCGAAGCGCGATTTCCTGCTGGCGGACAGCCAGGCCTTCGTTGCGCCTGCCACGGCGTTTCCGAACGGCAGCTTCCGCCAGACCTATCAGGATTTCCGGCACGATCACCAGTTCTGGAATGCGCGCGGGGTCGTTGGCAACGACAGCGTCATCGCGGGCCTGCGCAACCGTTTCACCTTGGGCGTCGAGCATAACGACACCGATTTCGTTAGCTTGCGTCAGACGGCGCCCGTCTCGGCCCTGCCGGCGGTGGACGTGCGGAACCCTGCGATCATACCCCTACCCACGGGGACGGCGATCTTCACCGCCGGCAACGTCACCTTCGATTCCAAGCTCAAACAGACCTCGGTGTTCGCGGAAGACGCGCTGAACCTGACCCCCAAATGGCTGCTGGTCGGCGGGGTACGCTGGGATCACATGGAGCTGGACCGGACGACGATCCAGAACGTGGGCGGCGCGGTCGATCGCAACAGCCAGACCTTCAACCCCATATCCTGGCGGGCGGGGACGACCTGGGACGTGACGTCCGGTCTGACCCTCTATGCGCAATATACGACCGCGGTATCGCCGGTGTCGTCGATCCTGCTGGCCTCGATCGCGAACAGCCGGTTCCGACTGACCACGGGCCGCGCCTACGAAGCTGGTTTCAAGGCGAGCGCATGGGGCGGGCGGGCAAGCGTCACAGGTGCCGCCTACCGGATCGAACAGCGCGATATCCTGACCCGCGATCCGACCAACCCGGCCTTGGCCGTACAGGGCGGGCGGCAATCCTCGCAGGGAGTCGAGCTGTCCGGCGTCCTCTCCCCAATAAAGCCACTGCGCCTCTCGGGCGGCGTCTCCTATACCGACGCGCAATATGACGAACTGTCGGAGCTGGTGAGCGGGGTGCGGATCGATCGGAGCGGCAACCGCCCGATCAACATACCCTCTACGACGGTCAACGCCTCGGCGCTCTACACCATTGCGGACAAGGTGACGCTGGGCGGGTTTCTGCGTCATGCCAGCGCCTTCTATACGGATACCGCCAACACTATCCGCGTTGCTGGCCATACCGTGCTGGATGCAAGCCTGTCGTTCCCGGTCGCACCACGGGCAACCGTGACGCTGCGCGGGCGGAACCTGACGGACGCCTTTTATGGCGAGTATTCCGGCTACCCCGCCACCAACGTCTATATCGGCGCGCCGCGATCGTTCGAGGTCGCGCTGGCGACGCGGTTCTGAGCATGGCCAGGCATCGTCGATCGGCAGCGTCGCGCGCGCGTATCTTCGTGCGCCGCGTCCATCTCTGGCTGGGGTTGAGCGTCGGGCTGCTGTTCGTGGTGCTGGGCCTCACCGGGTCGGCGCTGGTCTTCTACACCGGCATCGACACGGCGCTTCATCCTGCGATCCAGGCCGGGCGCAACGATCCCGCACCCGATCTGAACGCGCGCGTTTGGGATCGCGCGCTGGCGACCGGGCGGGGGCGCTGGCACGACACGGGCGGCAAGTGGACGCTTGAAGTAACGGGTGAGGGCGGTGCGATCCCGGCGCGCTATTATCCGGCGCCCGGCCGCCATGGCGACCGGATGATGGTCTCGTTCTCGGCCGATGGCACGCGCGTCATTCGTGCCGAACCGTGGGGCGGCTACCTCATGAGCTGGCTCTATCAGCTCCACATGCAACTGCTCGCCGGCGAGTTCGGCAGTCAGGTAGTCGGCTGGTCGGGTGTAGCGATGCTGATGCTGCTAGCCAGTGGCATGCTGGCCTGGTGGCCGCGCGGGAGTTGGCGCAAGGCTCTCGCCTTCAAGCGCGACGCGGCGTCGATCCGGCGCTTGCGCGACCTTCACAAACTGTCCGGTGTGTGGAGCATGATGCTGCTCTTCGTGCTGGTCGCGACCGGCGTGCTGCTGGCGTTGCCCGCGGTCACACAGGCCCTGCTGGCGCCCGCGGCGATACCTGCCCCAAAGTCGCGTGCCCCGAAATCGCGCGACGGGGGAGCCGGGCAGATCTCGATCGTCCAGGCACTCCACGCAGCGCACCGGGCGCTGCCGGACGGTCACGTCGTGTTCGTCGATGTGCCCAGCGCGCCTGACGCGGCAATCCGGGTACGGCTTCAGGTGCCCGGCGATCCCCATCGGCGCTTCCCCGGCAGCTATGTCTTCATCGACCAGTTTTCGGGCGGGGTACTGGCGACGCATGATGTTCGGCGTGCCGGGACCGGAACCGCCGTAGCGAGCTGGGTACGCACGCTACACGACGGCACGATCGGCGGTATAACCACGCGGGTCCTCGCGGTCCTGCTCGGACTCGTTCCGTCGGTGCTTTTCGTGACCGGCATTCTCCACTGGCTCCGCCGGCGGGCAGCCCGACATACGTGAACGAATGGCTGCTTTCAGCGACAGGCATTGCGCTTCGAAACGTCCGCTAAGGGCGAACCCGCCAAGATCATCGTCGCCGAGCTCCGCCAGTTTTCGCTGTCCTACACGCGACCTTGAAGTCACGCTCGGTCCTCGGCTCTTTCAAATCGTCGATCACAGCCCTGGTGCAAAGCCGATCATGCTTTGCACACCGCTCGGCTCTTTGCCCCCTCCACGAAAGAGCGCGCGTTGGCCTAACCCACCCTAACCTTCTTTTGCAGCCGGGCCCGTACTGATGGCGTGCCGACGCCCCCTCGGTCTTCATAAATCGCCCGAACGCGGCTAAGACGCGCGCATTCCCGCATCCCCGCATCCGCAAAGGCGCTGCATGACCGTCATCACCGAAGCCGACCTGATCGAAAGCGTCGCCGACGCGCTCCAGTTCATCAGCTACTACCACCCGATGGATTACATCCGCGCATTGGGCGTCGCGTACGAGGCCGAGCAGAGCCCCGCCGCCAAGGATGCGATAGCGCAGATCCTGACCAACAGCCGGATGTGCGCGGAAGGCCATCGCCCGATCTGCCAGGATACGGGGATCGTCACGATCTTCGTCAAATGGGGCCAGGATTGCCGGCTCGATTCGACCCGCTCCTTGCAGGAGGTCGTCGATGAAGGCGTGCGGAAAGCCTATCTCAACCCCGAGAACAAGTTGCGCGCGTCGATCCTCGCCGATCCCGCCTTCACCCGCCGCAATACCAAGGACAACACGCCCAGCGTCATGCATGTCGAGATGGTGCCCGGCAACACCGTCTCGATCGACGTCGCGGCGAAGGGCGGCGGCAGCGAGAACAAGTCGAAGTTCAAGATGATGAACCCGAGCGATTCGATCGTCGACTGGGTGCTCGAGATGATCCCGCAGATGGGCGCCGGCTGGTGCCCGCCGGGTATGCTCGGCATCGGCATCGGCGGCACCGCGGAAAAGTCGATGATCCTCGCCAAGCAGTCGCTGATGGGGTCGATCGACATGGCGCAGCTGAAGGCGCGAGGCCCCAAGAACGACATCGAGGCGCTGCGGATCGAGATTTACGACAAGGTCAACGCTCTCGGCATCGGCGCGCAGGGGCTGGGCGGCCTCTCCACCATCCTCGACGTCAAGATTTTCGACTGGCCGACGCACGCCGCGTCGAAGCCGGTCGCGATGATCCCGAACTGCGCCGCCACGCGCCACGCGCATTTCGTGCTCGACGGTTCGGGCCCGGTGTATCTGGAAGCGCCGAAGCTGGAGGAGTGGCCCGACGTCAACTGGACGCCCGACAAGGCCGCGATCCGGGTCGATCTTGACACGCTGACGCCCGAAGTCGTGCAGACGTGGAAGCATGGCGACCGCCTGCTGCTCAACGGCAAGATGCTCACCGGGCGCGACGCGGCGCACAAGCGGATCGCCGACATGCTGGCGAAGGGCGAACCGCTCCCGGTCGATTTCGCGGGCCGCGTGATCTATTATGTCGGGCCGGTCGATCCGGTCGGCGACGAGGTGGTCGGCCCCGCCGGCCCCACCACCGCCACGCGGATGGACAAGTTCACGCGGATGATGCTCGACCAGGGCCTGCTCGCGATGGTCGGCAAGGCCGAGCGCGGCGGCGATGCGACCAAGGCCATCGCCGAGGCCAAGTCGGCCTATCTGA